>JALSOY010000041.1 GCA_026986235.1 Caldifarciminota bacterium | reverse complement strand
TTAGCAAGGTTTGTCGTCCAGTCAATAAATCTGTAGTGCGATCCCACGAAGCTACGCTCTCCGGGAGTGTAAGATTCTCCTCTAAGTGGCTCCCCGACCTCAACATCTTCCATCAGCTTTTTGAGGCTATCGAAAGAACCAAAATACACATAAAGTTCAGACTTTGCCCTGGTCATGGCCACATACAGGGTATTTAAATGATCGAGAATTTTCCAGGAATCGATGGACTTTTTCATGGAGCTCAGAAGTTCGCTGTTGGACGAAACTACGCTTAGCTGTGGAAAGACGAATGCACTGTCTCCACTTTGAAAAATTGAGAATAAATTGAACTTTTCCCTTTCGTTCAACCAGGTTATTACGACCTCAAATTCAAGCCCCTTGGCCTTATGGATGGTTGTAACCTTAACAGCATTTTCATCAACAGGCATGTCGAGGGTGAAGATAGATTCATCCTCTCCTTCGAGTCTTTCCAGTATATCCTTCAGCGACAGAGCTCCGTTCTCCTCCAGCCTGTAAACCACATCCAGAAGTTTCTGAACAAATGCTTCTGAATCCCTAAATTTTTCAAAAATTTTAAGCTTTCTAACTGTATGCCAGATAAGATCGTAAGGAGGGTAGTAGCCCACCCCTCTGAAAAGATCGTCGAGGTACATGTCCCATATTCCACCAAACTCCTCCCTGAACTTCCTGTAAAGTGGTGTGTCAGATAGATTCCTGTGTGAAAGTAGCCAGTTTTCAAAGTTTATTCCGGTAAGAGTGGTAAACACCGGAGATGTTATGAACTTTGCAAAGGCAACATTGTCAGGTGGAAAGTCGAGGAACGAAAGGAGGTTCTTAATAGCCCTTATAACATAGTTTTTCCTGATATCGAGGCTTGAACTCGATATGACGGGGATACCTTTTGATGCGAGAAACCTTGTGGTCTTTTTTACATTACTGTTATTCCTGAGCAGGATCGCTATGTCTCTGTACGCAAATCGCCCTGTTACATCATCAAGGATCTTTTCGAGCCATTCATAAAACTCCTCAATATTTTTCCCCTTCTTTACAACTATTCTACCACCCTTTTTCTCCTCCACAGTTTTTTGCCGGACATTTTCGTAAACCTCTTTGATTTTTTCCATCGTCTCCTGTGTGAACACGCTGGTGATATTTTTTATGTTTTCAAAATCAAATGTGTCCCCGACGAAATCGATGATGTTTTCCCTGCTCCTCCAGTTTTTATCCAGGACTATCTCATAGGTTTTGAAATGTCCAAATCGTTTAACCGGGAGATCAAAGGTTTCAAAAGAACTTCCACGAAACCTGTATAAAAGTTGTTTCCGATCACCCACGAAGAAAAGTGAACCGCCACCGGCAAGGGCATTTTCAATCAGAGGCTCTATGTTTGACCACTGAAGCTCACTTGTGTCCTGGAACTCGTCAATCAGGTAATGTCTTATGGTCTCACCAAGTTTATAGTATATCCAGGTGGGATGTGAGGCCTGGAGGAAATCGTTTATCCTCCTGTTCAACTCGCTAAGAAATATCTTCCGCGTTCTCTTTTTTGTCTCCTCCAACTCCTTTTTCACCTCATCAAAGAGGGTAAGCAGGTTATCTACAGTTGCCCTGGCATACAGGTTTGCCAATTTTTCGATCCCGTCTTTTAGCTCTTCCCTGTCCTTTTTACCCAGGGATGTAAGTTTTTTCAGAATAAAAAGAAGATTTGCACGAGACTTTACAGCCACCAGCGCATCCCTGATCTTATCTGAATTTTTCCCTCCCCGGACCAGCATTTCTTCGAGCCTGTCGGCAATGTCATTTAAAACATCCTCAGGTTCCGGACTTTCTACCTCTATGGACCTGACTGTCCTGTGGAAACTGTGCTCGTGATCGATTAACTTCTCAATTTCTTTCCTTGCCTTCTCCCAGGGTTTGAAGTCCAGGTCAGTATCGTTTTCAATGAATTTGTAAAACGCTTCACGGATACGGGGGTCGGATGGTACCCTTGATATGAGTCTTGCGAAGGAGAAATCGATGAATTCCCGGATATTGGAAACGATCTCGTACTCAGGTGGAAGCCCCAGCTCGTAGGTCGATGCCCTTATTATCTGGTTTACAAAACTGTCAATCGTCCTTACCTGGAAACTGTCAAAGTCAGAAAGGATTTCATCCAGAAGAGCCCCCGCCTTTTTCTTTATGTCCTTGACTGTCGTGATGTGCGAAATTTTTTTAAGTACCTCACTTTTCTCCTCCAGGTTGATGAGCTTCAGGAACCTGAGGATCCTCCTTCTCATCTCCTCTGTGGCGTTGTTTGTGAATGTAATAGCAAGGATTCTTGAAGGTGTGCTATCGGGGATACTGTCCGATAGTAGAAACTGAAGAAACCTGAGTGATAGTATGTAAGTTTTCCCGCTACCGGCGGAGGCTTTTACACGCATTATGTGAGGAAATTCGAGATCTCGATCCCGTGGAAGTTCTTTCAAAACCATGATTACCTGTTAAAGGTGGCCTCTAATAGTCTTATAACCCTTCCTGCGTATGTCCACTCTTTGAAGTCTGAAAAGCCGAATCCTGCAAGAAACTTTTTCAGGTCAAGATTTATAAACTCCTCTGCAAGGGGACACTCGAGTTTTCTAATGAAAAATCTTACATAAAACGGGGCTTTATCAACATCAAATTCGTTGTAGTCAAAGATGTAAAACCTGCCACCGGGTTTCAACGCCTTAGAAACATTTTTCACGATTTTTACCCTGTCATAATCCTCAAAACCGTGGAGGACGAAGGAAATAAACGCAATGTCAAACTCACTCTCAAAGGGTATGGGCTCTTCTATCCTCATGTTGATAAACTCCGCATTTGGGTAATCCCTGCACTTCTTTCTCGCCTTTTTTATCATATCTTCGTTTATGTCGAGTCCCACGAGCCTAGCATTTCTTCCGGCTTTTTTCAGCATGTAGCAGGCGTTCCTTCCCGTACCGCTTCCAAGGTCGATTATGCTATCACCCTCAGCGATGGACATTTGAGAAAAGACCTTCCTGAGCAGGCGTGGATACTGACCCAGGGTGAGTAGATCAAGAAGTTGATCGTAGAACCTGGCTTCAAAACCCTTAACTTCAACCTTTGACCTTGGTGAGCCCATGGTTTTTCTTTTCCTCCAGGTAGTAGTAAATAACCATTACATCAGAGGTTCTAACTCCCGGTATTCTGGAGGCGGCCCCCAGAGTCCGCGGCCTGAATCTGGTCAGCTTTTCTCTGGCCTCGTTAGAAACCCCCTTGATGGCGTTAAAATCCAGATCCTCAGGTATTGTTATGTTCTCAAGTTTCTCGAATCTTCTGGCCTCGGCAAGCATGCGTTTTATGTAACCTTCGTATTTTACCTCGATCTCCACCCTTTCGATTATCCAGAAGGGAAGGTCTCTGCCCTCGCCGAGTTCCTTTATATGCTCGTACCGTATTTCAGGTCTCTTTAATAATTCGTAGAGTGTAATAGAATCTTTAATCGTTCCACGGCCAAGTCTCTCAAGGATCCTGTTGATTCGGGAGTAATGGACCCTTGTCCTCTTCAGCCTTTCGATTTCCTCCTCCCACATTTCCTTTTCTTTGAGAAATGCCCTGTACTCACTGTCTTTTATAAGGCCAAATTTCAGTCCATAGTGCATGAGTCTATCCCTTGCGTTATCACTCCTGAGAATCAACCTGTATTCGGCTCTCGAGGTAAACAGTCTGTAGGGTTCGTCCGTGCCCTTGGTAACGAGGTCGTCTATCATCACGCCGATGAGGGATTCTGATCTCTTGAGGTAAAAGGGAGTGCCGCCAGAGGCCTTGAGGGCCGCATTTATCCCGGCAATTATACCCTGAGCTGCGGCCTCTTCGTAACCGGAAGTCCCGTTTATCTGTCCTGCGAGAAACAGCCCTTCTATTTTTTTTGTCTCAAGCCACGGATGCAGTTGAGTGGGGACCACATAGTCGTACTCTATGGCGTATCCCGGCCTCAGTACCTTTACTCGTTCGAGACCCGGTATGGACCTTAACATTCTGATCTGATACTCCTCAGGAATTGATGTGGCAAGTCCGTTAAGATAGTACTCAAAGGTATCCCTGCCATCCGGCTCAAGGATTACCCTGTGAGATTCTTTATCTGGAAACTCAACGAGCTTGACCTCGATGGACGGACAGTAACGAGGACCTTTCCCAACTATTTTACCGGTGTAGAGCGGAGACCTAACAAGAGACTCCCTGATGATCCTGTGGGTCTCCGGAGTGGTCCTCGTGGCATAGCACACCACCTGATCAACATTCAGAACCGGATTTCTGAAGGAGAACCCCCTGGGTGGTTCATCACCGTACTGGGGCTCCATCACCGAAAGGTCAACAGTCCTGATGTCAATTCTCGGTGAAGTGCCTGTTTTAAACCTGCCAAGCTCAAGACCAAGGGATTTTAAGGAGTCAGAAAGTTCGTTGGCAGGAAACTCCCCTGCTCTCCCTGCAGGATATGAGGTGAGTCCAATCCAGATGATACCTCCTAAAAATGTGCCGGTGGTGAGAACGACAGCACCTGTACGGTATTCAAGACCCGTTTTTGTCTTCACTCCGGTTACCCTGCCGTCCTTAACAAGAATCTGTGTAACCTCGTGCTGCATAATGTGGAGGTTTTCCTGATTCTCCACAACCTGTCTCTGCCTTGTGCGATAGGCCTTCCTGTCAGATTGCGCCCTGAGTGCCCAGACAGCAGGCCCCTTTTTGGTGTTCAGCATTTTAAACTGGATACCCGTTTCATCGGCTGCCTTTCCCATCTCACCACCAAGGGCGTCTATGTCTTTAACAAGCTGACCCTTGGCACTACCTCCTATGGCA
>JALSOY010000040.1 GCA_026986235.1 Caldifarciminota bacterium | reverse complement strand
GGTTCAATACAAAAGCCGGATCTTTAATCTCGTCTCCAATGAGCCTGTCAAAGAGTTTATCCATAAGCTTATGTCTGGGCAACCTGTCATATTTTTCTATACCATGAAGTTCGGCCGCCTTCCTCAACCTGGCTTCATCCGCTTCTATGGGATTGAACCCAAGGTGCTCAGTCAGGGCTTTCACATAATCAATGCGTCTGAATGGGGGCCTGAAGGAAATTTGCTGACCCTGATATTCAAACTCGTAGGAACCTTTAACTTTGAGTGCAAGCTGAGATAGCAGATCCTCGGTCATCTTCAACATGTCCTCGTAGTCCCAGTAAGCGGCATAGGCCTCGAGGAGGGTAAATTCCGGATAGTGTAACCTGTCTATCCCCTCGTTTCTAAAGTCTTTTGAAAACTCGTAAACTTTTTCAAATCCACCGACAAGCAGCCTCTTGAGGTAAAGTTCGTTGGAAATCCTCAGATACAGCTTACTTCCAAGCACATGGGAATAGGTTTCAAAAGGCTTCGCCATCGCTCCTCCGTATATGGGCTGGAGCACAGGGGTCTCCATCTCAAGAAATCCCCGTGAATTAAGAAAATTTCTTATAAAACCGATAATCTTCGTCCTGGTTTTAAAAACCTCCCGGGATTCGGGATTCACTATGAGGTCAAGGTATCTTTCACGATACCTGAGCTCCTTATCCTGAAGTCCGTGCCATTTTTCAGGCAGGGGTAAAAGCGCCTTTGAGAGAATCATAAGCTCTTTTGCAAGAACACTGATCTCTCCCGTTTTCGTCTTTATAACTTCACCGCGGATACCCACTATGTCCCCTGTGTCGATAAACTTTTTGAAAAACCTGGATCCATCCTCTCCGGACAGACCCGGGACTGTGGTCACCCCTTTCTGGGTTACAATCTGAATATCACCGTATTCGTCTCTGAGGTGAGCAAAGTTCAGTTTACCAAACACCCTCTTCGTCATTATTCTGCCTGCAACACTTACCTCTTTTCCCTCTAACTCGCTGAACTTCTCTTTTATCTCCACAGAGTGATGGGTGATATCAAACCTGTAGGGATAGGGCTCGATCCCCATTTCCCGTAGTTTTTTAACCTTCTCCTTTCTTACAAAAAACTCTTCAGGATATGTCCTCACTTTCTGCTCCTCCCAGGTGGAATGGCAAAATTTTAATACAAAATACCAAAAACTTCACGAAGAGGCTTCATTCCTTCTTCAGGAATCTGAGAAGGGAATCTCTTGCAAACTTCGTATTGGCCAGAAATACAAGGTCTTTTGATGCCTCTTCAAAAAAGAGCATGTTTCTCTGCCTGGATACCCACCTTTTGGCAATCTTTGAAGCTATAGGATCTGAATTCACGATTTTTTCGGCGATCTCCATTACCTTTTTATCCAGTTCACCTGTATCCACTACAAAATCGACAAAACCGAGCTCAAATGCCTCCTGTGCCGTTATGGGTTCACCTGTGAGAGTCAGATAAGCTGCCCTTTTCAGTCCAATGATTGACGGACCGAGGGTGAGACCCGCCGGAGGAATAAGCCCGATTTTAACCTCAGGAAAGGCAAACTTTGCATCTCTCGAAGCAACTACAATGTCAAACATGAGAGTCATCTCAAACCCTCCTCCGTAGGCGAGGCCATTGATCGCGCCTATTGTGGGAACGGGAAACTCTGAAATTTCGCGCAAAACCCTCGAAAACCCATCGGAGAAAAAGTCAAGTAAATCCTCGCTCGACCTGAACCTGTCCATCTCCTTTATATCGTTGCCCGCTGAAAAGGCACGACCTTCCCCGGTAACGATCAGCACCCTGATGTCAGGATTGTCCTTCTCCTTCTTGAGTATATCGTAAAGCTCCTGCCACATCTGCAAGTTGAATGAGTTGAGCTTATCGGACCTCGTAAATGTTATCTTTCCGATCCCTCCATCAAATTCGTACCTCATGTAACTCATCTGCTCTCCTCCTTTGAGTTTAGATTATGGCAAATTCAACGAACATTCAGCCTTATAATTTTTCTCATGAAGCTTATCTCTTACCATGGAAGAGAGATCGATACTGATAAGGGCCCTCTCATCATGGGAATTCTGAATGTTACCCCTGACTCCTTTTACGCTGGAAGCAGGGTTATGGGTGGTGTGGAGGAGATTGCCCGAAAAATGATAGACGAAGGGGCAGACATACTCGATATAGGAGGTGAATCAACGAGGCCCGGAGCAGAACCCGTTGATCTTGAGGAGGAGATGAGGAGGGTTATTCCTGCCATTAGAATAATCAGGAGTTTTTCAGAAATTCCCATATCCATTGATACCTACAAGGCTCAGGTTGCAGAAGAGGCGATAAAGGAGGGTGCTGACATCATAAACGACATTTCAGGCTTCGAGTTCGATAGAAAAATCCTTGATGTGGCCTCCAGAACGCCCTATGTTCTCATGCACATAAAGGGAACACCCAAAGACATGCAGAAGAATCCCACATACGAAGATGTCGTTGGTGAGCTTATTGAGTACTTCCGAAAAAAAGTACATACTCTGAAAGAAAAAGGAGTGGACCAGATCATTCTCGATCCGGGAATCGGATTTGGCAAAAGGTTCCAGGACAATATCGAAATTCTCCGCAATATCAGAAAGTTCAAGATGTTCGGATATCCCATTCTCGTGGGTCACTCGCGAAAATCGTTTATCGGACACATCCTGAATGAACCGGATCCAGGTGGCAGGCTCTTCGGCACACTTGGCGTCACGGCATACCTGACGATGATGGGAGTTGAAATCATTCGTGTTCACGATGTAAGACCCAACCTGGATGTTATAAAAACGGTGAAAACACTGAGTGCATCCTGAATGAGAGAGCCCTCAAAGTCCACCTTGGAGAAGTGGGATCATCGTCTCAGAAAGCCCCCTTGGTGAAGGGGATTGCCTTCTCCCATAATCCCCCTTGTAGAGGGGGGATCCTTCTCCCATAATCCCCCTTGGTGAAGGGGGATACAGGGGGATTGAATTTCAAGCGGTAGTCAACCCCCTTCTATTAATATAGTTGATTATGCAATCTTTACATCACCGGGAATAATCCTGCATACTCTAAATGGAGGTATGATCATGGGTTATGTAAAAAGAGATTACAGGAAGAGGAGTTACTGGCTTGAGTCTTTGGGGGATATCGTCCCCAATCCTTCGTTGAAAGGTGATGTAAAAACGGATGTTGCAATAATCGGAGGAGGATACACGGGACTTTCCACAGGCTATCATGTTAAGATGTACGATAGCGGGACGGATGTAGTTGTGCTTGAAGCTGAAATCTGTGGTTACGGTGCGAGTGGCCGTAATGGTGGCTTTAACATGACCCTTTTTGGCCTTACCCCTTCAATAACAAAACTTCGATTTGGAGTGGAAAGGGGTAAACAGGCAAGAAAATTTATGGAGGAGGCTGTGGATTATTTGAGAGAGTTTATCCTTTCACACGATGTTGATTGTGACTATGAATCATCCGGATACCTGCTCGTTGCAACTAATGAAGCTCAGGTAAAAAGGCTTGAACACGAAATTGAAGTTGCCAGGGAGATGGAGTTTGACGGTATCGAGGTATGGGATCGGGAAAAGCTCTCGAAAGAGTTTCATACGGATAAGTTTCTTCTCGGTTGGTTTGAGAAAAGATGTGGTATTCTGCATCCTGCGAAATGGGCAAGGAGTCTTAAGAGTATCGCCGAAAGTAAGGGGGTAAGAATTTTTGAGTATTCTCCGGTTTTAGAGGTGTCAAAGAGGAAAGAGTCTCCTTACAAATTTGTTATCAAAACTCCTGAAGGTAAACTAATGTCTAAAAAGCTCGTATTTGCGACAAATGCCTATTCAGTGCTTTTCCCCGAGCTTTACAAATACCAGACACCTGCGTTTACGAGGATAGTTATGACGGAACCGCTTACAGATGAGCAGATGGAAAGAATTGGCTGGTCAAACCGTGCAGGTATTGAGGATAGCAGGGACTTCATTCATTACTACAGATTGACAAAGGATAATCGGATAGTGATAGGAGGTAGAGATGTAGGAGTTACTTACGGTAGAGATATGGAAAAGGACAGGGATGAAAAGAATTTTGAGGAACTAAAAAGGTATCTGCTATGGGTATTCCCCCAGCTACAGGGGATCAGGTTTACTCATCAGTGGGGCGGTCCTGTATCCATCACTCTTGATATGGCTCCGGCTATAGGATTTCTGGGTAAAGACAGGGACGCAATGTTTGCCCTTGGGTACATCGGTCATGGAGTATCTGCAACTTTCAATACGGGAAGAACGATGGCAGAACTTCTTCTTGAGATGGATACACCCAGAACAGGACTTTTCTTCATCGGCAGGAAGATTATTCCTTTTCCACCAGAACCATTTAGATTTGTGCTTTCTCACGCTATAAGGGGTTATATGAGACTCGAAGACAGGTTGAAGTACGGAGAGAAATTTTAATAATGGCCATTGTTGATGGGCGTATTAATACTTCGGGATACCGGGTGTATAATCATTCAAAATACAAAAGGAGGTAGCTCGTATGAAAAGGTTGTTGTTGGTGTTGTTGTTTGCCGGCCTTATAAGGGCACAGAACCTGAATCTTGTTGCAAGAGCGTTATGGGGTCCTTCTGAGGCAGTTGCCAAATCAGGAGATACGCTGTACATTGGCGGAGGTGCTTCTGTCCTCATTGTAGATGTCTCAGACTCGGGTAACCCACAGGTTATTAACTGGTTTTATACCCCTGATATGGTCAAAGACCTGAAGTACAGGAACGGGTATCTTTACATAGCGAATAATTATACAGGTTTTTCCATTGCGGATGTTCATGATGTGATGAATCCCACAATTCTTTCAACGGTGACGAACACCCAGCCATGGAGGGTACTGGGTATCTGGGTAGAAGATTCCCTTGTATATGTTGCCGCAAGAGAATACGGTCTTGCCATCTACAACGCAGCCGATCCTTCCAGCCCTCAGTTCCTGGGTTTATTCAATTCAGGGGTATCCGCAGTTATCGATGTGGTTACACAGGGCAACCTTGCTTTCATCACCGATTATGATAACGGTATTAAAATCCTGGACATTACAGATCCTGCAAATCCAACTCTTGTGAGTTCCTGGACACTTGGTTCATCTTATGCTTATGGTATATGGGTTGAAGATACACTTGCCTATGTGGCATACGGTGGGAATGGGCTGGTCATCCTTAACATTGCCGACCCGGCAAATCCTGTTTACATAAGCAGTTACGATCCAGGATCCTATGCCTGGGATGTGAAAAAAATCGGAAATTACTGCGTGGTATCTCACTGGAGTCGCGGAATATATATCTATGATGTCTCAGATCCTATGACGCCAACGGTCCTTGGTTTTTACGATACCAACGGAACGGCTTCCAGATTTGAGGTGGACGATTCAAGGATCTACCTTGGTGATCGCACCAGAGGCTTTAAGATATTCAACTGGTCGGACCCGGGAGCGATACTGCTTGAAAGTGTTATTCAGACGGGGAACTGGATATGGGGAATGGGTAAAAATGGCAACTATCTTTATACGGTGGGGGCCTGGAGTCCTATCTTCGTTCTTGATATTGGGGACATAACATCACCCAGATTCGTCAACGCCATCGATGTTGCTCCCAACTTTGCATGGAATGCATGTGCCGCAAACGGTAAACTTTACCTTGCCGCTGCAAATGCCGGAATCTGGATATACGATCTTGCAGATCCTGAAAATCCATCATTGATCTCAACCGTTACAACGAGCTACAATGTTTACGATATCCTCGTTGAAGACACCGTAGCCTATGTGGCGGGAGCCTCTGACGGTCTTTACATACTCAATGTTGCAAATCCTTCAAATGTACAGACGATTTCTCACATACCTACATCGAATGTGGCGTTCAAGTTGTTCAAGCAGGATACTCTTATCTTCGTTGCAGACAGATCCGGAGGAGTAAGGATTATAAATGTGGCAAATCCCGTCAATCCAGTTGAAATAGGTGCCATGAACCCCGGGGGCAAGGCTTACGGAATTTATGTGATGGATACAATTGCCTTTGTGGGTGCATGGAATGCAGGGGTCGCCATTTATAACATAGCAGATCCTGCACATCCTTCTCTTCTCTCCCAGATCGTGGTTCCAGGTAATGTCCGCGATGTTGCCGCAGGTGGACATTACCTTTTTGTGGGTGCCGAAGAAGGAGGACTTCTCGTGTACGATGTTTCTGACCCGTCAAACCCCGTTGAAATTGACTCTTATGACACGGCTGATTGGGTCTGGAAATTACTCCTTCTTGAGGACTACATCATAGCCGATGATAGAGGAGATGGCCTTTATATCTTCCACTTCCCATTTACATCTGTTGAAGAAAGAAAAATTGCAGACGGCCTGAGTGTTAATCCGGGTATCAACACGCTCGAGATTACAGGTGTCGAACCCGGGAACATACATGTCCGGCTTTACAGCGTTGACGGAAGAAAGGTTTTGGATAAAGATATACAGGTCAGAGAAGCCGGCAGGATAAGAGTTACGCTGAATACTCTTAAATCGGGAATCTATTACTATCGGGTAGGTAGAAGGACAGGTAAGGTTGTGATTTTGAGGTAAAGTCTGGTTATGCGTATGAACATCCCGCTTTGCCCCCCTTCTTGAGAAGGGGGGCTTTTTCTCATAAAATCCCCCTTTGGAAAAGGGGGATCAAGGGGGATTCTCAAAATCCCACCGGTGAAGGGGAATTCCTCCTCTCCACATCTACCGTGGCTAAGGGGTATTATCTTCTTCCCAAAATCCCCCTTGGAGAAGGTGGATCATCATCTCCCAAAATCCCCCTTGGTGAAGGGGGAGACAGGGGGATTGAAAATTTAAGCGGTTAACATCCCCCTTAGTCCCCCTTCTGAAGAAGGGGGAATTTGTGGTGTGCGGTTTACATCCCCCTTGGTCCCCCTTCTGTCGAAGGGGGATTTTGTGGTGTGCGGTGGACATCCCCCTTAGTCCCCCTTCTATCGAAGGGGGATCGGGGTTTCCAGAGACCCCCTTTGTCAAAAGGGGGATTAAGGGGGATTTTTTGGACAGACTCCGTATATGTATTGACAGGTTGTGGGGTTGCATTATAATTTTTAGGCGTGTTCTTAATTTTCTTATTCGCCCTTTATTCTGCCCGGCTCACTGACACCCAGCTTGTAAAGTATGCCCTTACGCCGGAGATCGAGACATTAATGCCGTATCTTCATGGAGATTCAGTTTACCTGAGGGGAGCTCCCGAAGGTGGCCAGGCAGGCAGTCTTTTACAGGATGTAGTATTTAATGCTTTGCAGAGAAAGGGTCTTGTTATCACGGACAGGCCTGGAGGAAGTGAGCTTTTTTACAGGATCGAGTTTTTTGATTTAAAATACAAAAAACTCTACCAGGGCATATTTAAAAAGCCTGAATTTGAAAGGGATCTGAAAATCAGGGTATTTGTTAAAATTAAAGAAAACGGTATTATTAAGCTTGTTAGAAACATTGAGATAGAGCATGTGGACACATTAGCCATGGAGAGAGCAAAAAAATTACACAATATGGGAACACTTTCTGAATCTTCAGGTGTTCCCGCAGGCGTTTCCATGTTGATTGGAGTCCTCTTTTATTTTCTCTACTTCATCATAAAATAAAAGGAGGCAGGAAAGTGAGTGACTATAAAAACACTCTAAATTTACCCAGAACCGACTTTTCAATGAGGGGTAACCTTCCGAAGAAGGAGCCGGGCTTCATTGAGAGATGGGACAGGGAAGAAATTTACAGAAAGATGCTAAAAATCAGGGAGGGGAAGGAATTATTTATTCTCCACGACGGTCCTCCATACTCCAACGGACATATCCATCTTGGTACTGCACTCAACAAGATTCTGAAAGACTTTTTCGTCAAGTACAAACATCTGAAGGGATACAGGACTCCTTATGTCCCGGGGTGGGATAATCACGGGATGCCCATAGAAAACAAGGTAACTCAGGAGGATGGTGAGATAAGGGAGATTTTAAAAGACAGGACAGCACTGAAGAGGCCGGATGTGAAGATCAAGATCAGAGAAAAGTGCCGGAAGTTTGCAGCCCACTGGGTTGAAGTTCAGAAGTCAGAGTTCAAACGCCTCGGTGTACTCGGAGACTGGGAGAATCCATATCTTACCATGTCAACGGAGTATGAGAGTGAAGAGCTCAGGATCCTTGCAGATCTTACAGAGGAGGGATACATCTACAGGGACATGATGGCGATCCACTGGTGTCCTACCTGCCAGACTGCGGTTGCCATGGCAGAGATCGAGTACAAAGACAAGGAATCCCCCTCTGTATGGTTCCGCATGAAGGTAAAAAATGACAGGGCCAACCTTTTCGATGGCAGTGAGGGTTATGCCCTCGTATGGACCACAACTCCGTGGACTATCGTCTCAAACCTCGCATTGATGTTTCACCCGGACTTTACCTATGTCGTTATTGAGCATGAGGGAACCCTTTATGTCCTGGGAGAACCCTTACTCGAAAGGGTGATGAAGGAATTTGGGTGGGAGGATTACAGGATTATAAAGAAACTTAAGGGCAGGGATATTGAAGGGACGGTATTCCAGCACCCGTTTATTGACAGAGAATCACCGGCAGTGCTGGCAGAATTCGTAACGGCAGAAGAGGGGACAGGGATCGTACATACAGCTCCCGGGCACGGAAAAGAGGACTTCTTTGTGGGGAAAAAATACGGCCTTCCCATCCTTTCACCCGTAAACGAGAGAGGAGAGTTCACTGAAGAGGCGGGAGAAACCTTTGCTGGCCTTTCAATTGAAGAAGGTGGCAAAAAAGTCCTTGAAATCATGCGGGAAAATGGTACCCTCATCAAGCTCGGGACTATTGTTCATTCTTACCCTCACTGCTGGAGGTGCAAGAATCCCGTCATTTTCCGTGCAACGACACAATGGTTCCTCTCCGTGGATCACAATGACCTCAGAAAGAGGGCACTGAATGAGATAAAAAATGTCAGATGGCATCCTGAGGAGGGAGAAAATCGTATTTACGCCTCTGTTTCTGAAAGGCCGGACTGGGTGATCTCCCGACAGAGGGCATGGGGCGTCAACATACCAGCTCTTTACTGTAAAAACTGTGGTCATGTGATACTCGAGCCCCGGGTTATAAGGAAGGTTGCCGATCTTTTTGAAAAAGAGGGCTCTGATGCATGGTACAAACACCCAGTTGAAGACTTCCTGCCCGAAAACTTCAAGTGTCCTAAGTGTGGTGGCAAAGAGTTTGAAAAAGAGATGGACATACTGGATGTCTGGTTCGATTCTGGAGCCTCCAACCACATCGTTTTAAAAGAATCCCGTGGCCTCAGATGGCCTGCAGACCTCTACCTTGAAGGCTCAGACCAGCACAGAGGCTGGTTCAACGCCTCACTTATGCTCGGAGTGGCCAAAAAAGGTAAAGCACCTTTCAGGGCAGTGGTTACACACGGCTGGGTTCTTGACGAACACGGCAGGACCATGCACAAATCCCTTGGTAATGTCATCCATCCTGAAGAAATTACGGAAAAATACGGCGCCGACATCATGAGACTCTGGGTCGCCTCAACCGATTACACTGAGGATGTAAGACTTGGAAAGGAAATCCTCCAGAGGATGGTTGACAGTTACAGAAAAATAAGAAACACCTACAGATTCCTTCTCGGTAACCTCTACGACTTTGATCCCGAAAAAGACAGCCTTCCCTACGATGAGCTTCTACCACTTGACAGATTTATGCTGCACAAGCTTGAAACCCTGAAAAGGGAGATCGACAGGTATTACGATAACTTTGAAACCCACAGGGTGTTTCACAGGTACTTTAACTTTGTGGTTGTCGATGTCTCGGCCTTCTATCTGGATGTCCTTAAGGACAGGCTTTACACATGGGCAAAGGACTCCAAAGGCAGAAGATCCGCCCAGACTGTTCTTTTCGAGATATTAAAAACATTGCTCATCACATTTTCACCTATTCTCTCGTTCACGACAGAAGAGGCATGGAGCTACATGCCAGGTGAACACGAGGAGAGCGTCTTTCTTACTGACTGGCCTGAGAAAAAGGACGAGTGGATAAATCCTGATCTTGCGGAGGAGTTCGGGAATCTCCTCGATGTGAGAGACGCAGTGCTTCAGGCACTTGAGATAGCGAGGAAGGAGAAGAAAATCATATCAGACAGACTTGAGGCGAGGGTTTTCGTATATGTCGAAGGGAAGAAAGGGGAACTTCTCAGGAAGTACGAAGACATTTTACCGGAACTCTTCATTGTTTCTCAGGTCGTACTTCAGGATGAAAAGCCTGAGGCTGATGTGATTTTTGAAAGAGACGGAATAGTTATTGGAGTGGCGCATGCGCTGGGGAAGAAGTGTGCAAGATGCTGGATCTGGCACGAGGATGTGGGCAGGGATCCGGAGTATCCGGACCTGTGTCCGAAGTGTATATCGGTTGTAAAGGGGTAGAGATTCAGTGGAATTTGAGAGGCGGGAGGTGCCCTGCGCATGCGCAGGGCACCTCCCGCCTTTTTAAAAACATCAGGAGGTATTTATATGGAAAAGTTCTTCAGGTTGAAGGAAAGAGGTAGTGATGTAAAAACTGAAGTACTCGCCGGTGTAACAACATTCCTCACCATGGCGTACATAATCGTGGTAAACCCCATGATACTGTCGAAAACCGGAATGGACTTCTCTGGCGTTCTGTTTGCCACTGTCCTCGTTAGTGCAATCTCTTCCATCCTTATGGGAATTTACGCCAACCTGCCATTCGCCCTCGCCCCGGGAATGGGAATCAACGCATTCTTCACATTTACCCTCGTCCTGGGTATGAAGGTACCCTGGCAAACTGCCCTCGGTGCCGTCTTTATCTCGGGTATCGTGTTTATCTTACTCTCTGTTACAAAGGTCAGAACTCTCATTGTGGACGCCGTACCGGGCTCACTCAGGTACGCAGTCGCATCGGGAATTGGTCTCTTTCTTGCCCTCATCGGTATGGCAGAGGTGGGCTTCATAAAGAATGGACCCGGCACGGTGGTGGCCTTCGGTGGTTTCAATGTCCAGACCATCCTGTTCCTCGTTGGACTCCTCTTAACTTCCATCCTGGTGGCAAAAAGGGTCAGAGGAGCTCTCATAATCTCCATTATCGTCAACTCAATAATAGCCCTTATAATCTCCTACATCGGAATGAATGCCGGCTTTCTTTCCAGGCCCATAGTTGAATTTCCCAGAAGTGTCGTCTCTCTCCCCAGACTCGATGTATTTTTTAAACTCGATATAAAGAGTGCCCTCACGATTGGTATGATCGGCCCGTGGTTTACACTGCTTTTCACCGACATGTTTGATTCCATATCCACATTCCTTGGCGTTGCCTATGTGGGTAACCTTCTTGACGAAAAGGGACAACCCCTGAATATTGACCGTGCACTTCTGGTTGATGCCGTGGGTACGACCCTGTCCGGTCTTTTCGGTACATCCTCCGCCACAACCTATATAGAATCAGCAGCAGGTGTGGAAGAAGGTGGGAGAACCGGTCTAACAGCCGTTGTTGCCGGTCTCCTCTTCCTGCCCTTTATGTTTTTCAGCCCCATTTTATCCCTCGTACCAGCTGTGGCAACATCACCGGTACTGTTTATCGTTGGAGTTTTCATGGCCCAATCCTTCAAGAATATAGACTGGAAGAAGATGGATGAGGCGATTCCGGCGTTTACAGCCCTGTTTCTTATACCGCTCACATACTCGATAACGCAGGGGATTGTCTGGGGTTTTCTGATATACACGCTGATAAAAATCTTTCTTGGTAAGTTTGAGGATCTGAGCGTAACGCTGCTGGTGATCGATGTATTTGCAGTGATTGCGCTGATCCTGATGTTTTAACGCAGGGCGGGGGTGAGCGAAGCTCCGCTTCGCTCACCCCCGCCTGAACCTCGCACCAAACGAAAAATCGCTTCCGTAATTCGTACCATCCACAAAAATAAAACCTCTGTCCGTAAACTCCACGGGAATAAAGTCCTCCGCCCGCTCAAGCCGAAAATCCTTAAAATTTTCTAAAAACCAGTTAACCACTCCTTCGTTCTCCTCCCTCGTTATCGTACATGTGGAATACAGTAAAACTCCACCGGGTTTTAACAGAGTCACTGCATTTTTTAAAAGTTTCTTCTGTATTTCCACAAGCTCTGTAATCCTTTCAGGTCTCATTCTCCACCTGAGCTCTGCATGCCTCCTCAGAGTACCAAGTCCTGAACACGGTGCATCAAGGAGAATGCGGTCAAACCCGCTTCTGAAAGAAATGTATGTCGAATCACCGTTTATCACATACACACCTGCACCCAGCCTCTCTGAAAGTCTTTTCATTTCCTTTGCCCTCGAAAGATGGAGTTCAACACTCACTGCAAAGACATCGGGATTCAGTTGATAGACATGAGAAATCTTGCCACCCGGAGCACCAGCCATATCGAGGATTCTACCCTCCGGATCCAACAAATAGGGAATTACCTGTGACGATAGGTCCTGAACATAATAGAACTCCTCCGATAACCCCACAAGGTGAGGTAGCTTTTCAAGATGGTAAGTAACCGGTGGAAAGGGAAATCTCCTGAATTTGACCCCCATCTCAGTGAGCAGGTTTTCAAACCTTTCACGCTCAATTTTTAGCGTGTTAACCCTTACGAATATCTCAGGGGGCTTATTGTTGTGCTCCATAATTCTCAAGGCCTTTCCGTTCCCGAAGGTTTCCCTGAGCAGATCGTATAGCCATAAGGGGTGGGAATGTCTGATCCATACTTCCTCTGGCCAGGGCCTTTCCCTCGCTATATTTTTGAGAACCGCATTCACCAGGCCTGCTGTCCCTCTGTGACCAAACCTCTTTGCAAGCTCGACGCTCTCTCCTACTGCGGCATAGTCCGGTACCTTATGGAGAAAATAAATCTGGTAAACTCCCATTCTCAGAACCGTCCTTATCCACGGTGTAAGCTTCTCAAATTTCTCTGATTTTATGTAATTTTTCAGTACCCAGTCACTAAAAAGTTTATACTTCACGGTCCCATTGACGAGGATGGAGAGAAAGGGCACTTCGTCGGGCTTGAGTTTGAAAGAATAATATGTCAGGAGTTTATTTGCCCACCTGCCTTCTTCAAGGACTTCCTTTACAACAAGGATGGCGTAGTACCTGACTTTAGAGTACTTTCTCAATGTAATCTGCCGCTTCTTTCAGGTTTTTTGCAACGAACTCGGCCTTTGTGATCCTGTTGTGGGATGAAATGAGGATGGCACGGGTACCCGCATTAAGACCGGCCTCAATGTCAGTTTCCCTATCACCTATGAAGAAGGAATCTGACGGGTTAATGGAATATTTATTGATCAGTCTATTTACCATGAGAGAAGAGGGTTTACGGCACCGAGAAAGCTCTGCCGGGTGATCGGGGCAGAATTCAACGGCTTTAATGGTAATGTGCTCTCCTGCAAGACGCAAAAGAAGCTCACGGTTGATCTCGTGGTATCGTTCCATTGAAAGATATCCCCTCCTTATCCCTGACTGGTTTGTGATGATGAAGAGTGAAAAACCCATCTTCTGAAGTTTTTTTAAGCCTTCGATTGCACCCGGAAGAAATCTTATGAATTCAGGGGAACTTATGTAACCGACATCCCTGATGATGGTTCCGTCTCTATCCAGAAAAACTGCCTTCATGGGCTTTGAGGAATTTTTTAAGCAGAGAGAAGGCTCGCGCTCTGTGGCTGATTCTGTTCTTTACATCAAAGGGTATCTCTGCAAAGGTTTTACCAAGAAGCGGATAAAGGAATATGGAATCGTAGCCGAAGCCACCTGACCCCCTTTCCTCGAGGGTTATAAAGCCCTCCACCTCCCCTGTGAAATGATAGATCTTATCGGATGCGAATGTTACAACGGTAACAAACCTTGCCCGTCTGTCCATCACACCTTCCATGAGGTTTAAAAGTTTCCTTCTGTTATCGGCGTAAGTTGAGTTCTCACCGGCGAATCTTGCCGAGAACACGCCGGGCATACCCTGGAGAGCGTTCACCGAGAGTCCTGTGTCGTCTGCAACGGCTGGTATTCCTGTATATCTGTAAGCATTGAGTGCCTTTATGGTAGAGTTTTCGATCAGTGTCAGGCCGGTTTCCTCCACGGGATCAATATCCGGAAAGTCTAAAAGTGAAACGAATTCAAAAGGTAAGCCCTGCAACAGGTACAGAATTTCCCTGAACTTATCAGGATTCCTGGTAGCGATGAGGATTTTTTTCAATGGATCTTGATCTCTGTCTCCACTACGAATGCGTCGGGATATCCGTTGGCCCTCAGGTAATCTCTGTATTCCTCTGCATCTTCACGATTTCTGAAGTCACCAACCCTGACTTTATAGAACGGTGGAATATATTCAACATAGACTGGCCTTGAAAGAACTTTCCTCGCCCGGCTTGCAATGTACTGGGCCTTCTCTTTTTTCAAGGTCGCAAAGATCTGAACCCTGTAACCCATAATTTTTTCGGGAATCCCCGCGGTATCTGGCGTAACCACAGGTGCCGTTTTCTCAGAGGTGGTCTCGGGTAAGGTGGTAACCTCTTCAGGGTAAACGACTTTCAGGGTGTCCTTACCAGCTCCTGTATCTCCTTCAAATACGACAATCGGGCCCTGAAATCCGGTGGTATCCCGCTTTTCCTCTTTCAAAACCCGTGTGGTCTCCACCTTTGCAGGTGGAGGAGCGTACACACTCGTCGTTTCAGGTGGCGGAACCGTGACTTCAGAGGTCTGTACCTGTTTCCTGTGGGCACAGGATGAAAACATCACCACCAAAAGTATTAAGGCTATTTTTTTACTGAAGTCCATACTTTTTCCTGAATTTCTCGATTCTACCACCGGTGTCAACTACTGTTCTTTTAAGCTCACCGGTGTAGAATGGATGACACTTTGAACACACTTCAACTCTTATTTCCTTTTTAGTGGATCCCGTGACCACCACATTACCACAGGCGCATTTTATAACCGCGTCAGGATAATACTTCGGATGAATTCCCTTTTTCATATCTCTCTCCTTTCGGGGATAATTTTGGGTTAATTATACTCTAATAGTGTTCAAGCTTCAACTCCCTGGACATCAACCAGTCGAGTGCCTGAAGTGGAGAAAGCTCTCCGTGAAGGATTCTGTAAACAGCCTCGGTTATTGGCATGGAGACACCATACTTCTGTGAAAGTTTGAATGCCGCCTCTGTGGTGTAAACTCCCTCTGCAACTTCGATCATGGAGGCCAGAATGTCTTCGATCTTTCTCCCCTCACCCAGTTTTTCTCCCACATAACGGTTTCTCGAATGTTTTGAAAAACATGTGGTAATGAGATCCCCTATGCCCGAGAGACCTGCAAATGTCCTGACATCGGCGCCGAGAGCAAGTCCGAGCCTTGTAATCTCTGCAATACCACGGGTGATAAGCGCACCCTTGGCGTTTGCCCCAAGTTTTAAGCTGTCAACCGCACCCGCCGCTATGGCAATGACATTCTTTAGAGCACCTCCGAGTTCAACCCCCTTTACATCAAACCACCTGTAAACCCTGAACCTTCTTGTGTTAAAAAGTCTCTGCACCTCCTCCGCAAAATTCAGGTTCTCAGCCGCAACCACCACTGATGTTGGTAACTCCTTTAACACCTCACGGGCTATGCTCGGCCCTGAAAGCACGCTCACATCCACCTCACCAAGCTCCTCAACTATCACCTCTGAAATCCTTTTAAGTGTGGAAATCTCAATCCCTTTGACGACACTGAGTATCCTTTTCGGGTACGCAAGGATTTTAATCCTCTTCGCTGTTTCTCTCACACTCTGGGACGGAACTGCAAAGACGAGGAGATCAACATCAAGGGTTTCCTCTATCCTTGAAGTGAAGACCAGATCCTCAGGGAAGGTGAAATCTCCAAATCTTGCCTCATCCCGGCGCGTATCCCTTAGTTTCCTGCACCTCTCTTCCCTGTGCTCCCAGAGGACTGTACTCACTCCCTTTCTGGAGAGCAAACTGGCAAGCGTTATTCCCCAGGAACCTGCACCGAGGAATCCCACCCTCATTTTATCCTGGGCTCCTCACCACGAATCAACCTCTGAATATTCGACCTGTGGCGGATAAGAACAATTGCAACGGCCAGTACAACTATGACTTTCAAAACTGCGCTTGCCGTAGTCAGGAATATGTATATTCCACCAACAGTCACAGCGGTGAGCGATGCCACGGCAACAATACGGGTTATAAAGAGAACAACTATCCAGGTGGCTATTCCTATAAGAACACCTACCGGAGATATACCAAGAAATGCACCAACCGTGGTGGCAACTCCCTTACCACCCTTAAATTTCATATAAATCGTGTATGAATGCCCTATAATGGCCACCACAGCAGTAATCGCAGCAAAGTTCATCCCGTAGTGTCTGATTGCAAAGAAGACGGGAACAAATCCCTTCAGCATGTCAAAAATACCCGTAAGTGCAGCAACAGTGGCTCCACCGGCACGATATACATTGGTCGCTCCTATGTTCCCACTACCTACCGTCCTCACATCTATACCTTTAAAAATCCTCACGAATATATAGCCAAAGGGGATTCCTGCAAGGAGGTATGTGCCAAGGAGAAAAAATAACCTCTCTGTCATAACAGGAATTATATCACGCCTGATTTTACAAATCAAATTTGTAGCGAGGCTCTTCGAAAAATCACCCGGTAAAGGGGTCGTCTTTACTTTTTTCAGGTTTTATTTTATTCTCATACCCGACTTTCCTTTAACTTTAGTCGATGAAAATGGTTCCATGAAAAAGTTTGTAACCCCGAGAGAAATCATAGAAAACAGGCTTTTTGAAGAATCGGGTAATCTCATCCTTGAAATTGGATGCGGTAATGGGGAATTTCTGGTTCAACTCCACGAGGCAAAGCCCGATGCCCTTATATTTGGCATTGACATTTCTAATTTCGCACTCAGGAAGGCTATTTCAAGAATAAAAAACCTGAAAAGGGCATTCGTCACAAAATCTGAAGGGAGATGGTTCCTCACCTGGATCGTCCCCGAAGGGACCCTTACTGAGACCTATGTACTGTTCCCTGATCCATGGCCCGGAAGGGAGAAAAGGAGACTGATCGACGAAAATTTTATCAACACCCTTGCACAAAAGCTGAAGAATAATGGAAGTTTTTTCTTCGCAACAGATGTTGAGGATTACTTTTTGAGCGTAAAAAGATCAATAGAAAAGTCCCCCTTCTTCAGGTTAACCACCGGGACGGATGCCTTTTATACCAAGTACGAGAGAAAGTGGAAATCAATGGGGAAAAAGACCTTTTCGCTTAGCGCTGAAAAGGTAGAATCTCCACCACCAGGACACTTTAAAGTTTACCTGAATAAACCCATAAAAACATCCATCAAACCGTCAACCTTAGAGAAGTTAAAGGGCCTTGAATTAAGAACGGAGGGTAATTTTTTTAAGATCCTTGAAGTTTACAGGGACAATGGGAAATTCCTGCTAAAAACGGTGTTCCGGATGAAAAACATGGGACAGAAACAATTTTTTAGGATCGAGAATGGAGAAATTGACCTCCTGCCTGTACAACTCGAAATATTTCCAGATCCCCTCTTCAGAATTATCAAATCCCTTTTTGGCTGATAAACTTTTATAGGCATCCCCATAATTTCATTTATAGTCATCCGCAAAATCCCTTATAAGGGGGAATTGAAAATTAAGAGGTAGGCATCCCCCTCTTGTCCCCTCCTGAAGAAAGGGGATCCTGGTCTCCTAAAATCCCGCCTTTTGTCAAAAGAGAGATTCAGGGAGATTCCTAAAAAATCTCCCTGGGGGATTGAAAATTAAGTGGTAGTCATCCCCCTTAGTCCCCCTTCTGAAGAAGGGGGATCATGGTCTCCAAAGTCCCCCTGGAGAAGGGGGAATTTCCCTCTCCAAGTCCCCCTTGGAGAAGGGGGAAACAGGGGGATTGAATTTAAGCGGTTTACATCCCCCTTAGTCCTCCTTCTAAAGGAGGGGGACTTTGGTGTCCAAAATCCCACTTTGCTAAAAGGGAGAGGGGGA
>JALSOY010000039.1 GCA_026986235.1 Caldifarciminota bacterium | reverse complement strand
TAGTACGGGCATCGAGGCGTTTGTGAGGTCGATACCGAAATAAATTGACCTGTCCATGTTAGGAGAGTAATTACCGTCGGGAGATTCGTTGATGGAATATGTTCCATTGTGAGAAAACCCGGCAACAACTCCCCAACCGGAGTCGGCAATCCAGTTTGATGGAACGCCACTCTCAAAATCTTCAGTGTAGGGGTAGGATGCAAAATTTGTAATCCAGTCTGTCTCAAAGCTTATCTCGTTGCTTCCAGGGCTTCTCATTTGAGTCGTATCAACGACATAAACCCGGTAATGGTATTCTGTGTGTGCATTCAGTGACGAATCGTAAAATGTAGTGTCTGCGGGGCTTCTAAAAGTGGCAATTACCGGCGAATTCCAGCCTACTGACCCTGTATCGCGCCTCACCTCATAGGCATAAAAGTCACTATTTGTATATCTATGCCATGTGAGCCTTGCAGAGTTCCATCCCACACCGGTGGCAGGTTCAAGGACCACATCGGCGGGTGCATCCTTAATCAGTATGTTGTCAATGTATGCGTGCGTGTTTCCAACCCCATTAAATCTGAATCTTATTCTTGGAGTCATGCCCGAAAGATGGCTTAGATTAAACTGGTATCTTGTGAATTCCTGAAGTTGATCCTGTACATGACCCACGGAATCCCATGTCATACCACCGTTGGTTGACACCTCAAGGTAGATGCTGCAATAGAGAGTCTTCTTCAGATAGAATTGAACCTGTGGATGGGAAACTCCAGAGAAATCGAAAACATTAGATGATGTCAGGTTTATTTGAGACGGTAAGCCTGCTTCTATAAATTTATATGGTGTCCAGGCGAAGGAACTGTTAATACCGTGTGGCGACTGTGTCCATGATGAAGGTATCCAGCTTGAAAGAATTGAAGAGTCGTCTGCGGAATCGAAGAACGGGATTTGCAGGGTATCACCTTCGGATTCGCTGATCGTAATATCATCCACCCACCAGCCGTCACCTCGTTGAGATGCGTAATCTGTTACAAGTCTGAATCGTATCATTACGGTCTTTTCTCTGTATGAAGATAGGTCAATCCTTACATTGTTCCAGTCCATTGTCCCCTGAGATGTGTAAATACGGTTCCATGTGGGGTTTCCAGTTGAAAAATTGTCCGATATCTCAACATAGCAGTGAGTGCCACCTCTCAGATTGTCAACGATGTGCCTTTCCCAGAAACCCAAAACTGGCATGTAGGAACCTGCAAGGTCCAAGACAAGGTAAAGGGAGTTATCCGAAGGGAGAGCATACTGACCTCCCGGTGAGTCTGTAAAACTGTATGGAGCAGAATGATAGAAATCACCAACTATTCCCCACGAGGATCCCCACACTTCTGCGAAGTTGAGGTCATTTTGAGATATGGAGTCTGAGAATGGATACTCGTTTGGAAGGGTTCTCTCATTCACGGTGTTTGAGGTATTTACTACGCTATCAGAAGTGTCCACAACTTCGATGTAGTAAAAATATTTTGATCCGGAGTGGAGGGATGTATCGACAAAAGAATCAATCTGTGACTGATTGAAGGTTGCTATGATACTGTCACCGTTGGGATTTACATACCTGTGTAGCCTGTAACTTCCGAAGTCGTTCCCCTGATATGTTGACCATGTTAGTTTCAAAGAGTGTTTTGTTACATCCTGCGGGGTATTTAGTGTAATCCCCTGCAGTATGGATGCAGCCATGACGATTATCAACCATCTCATCTTTTATGACCTCCTCTTTTGATCAGGTGTAATTATGGCTTTCGGGAGTTACAAAAAAGTTAACAACCTCTGACCTTTTGGATGTCTGTGTGTTCGAAAACATGAAAAGAAAAAATCTCCTGTTCTTACAAAGTGGAATCATCCCCTCTCAAAATCCCCTTGGAGAAGGGGGAGACAGGGGGATTGAAAATTAAGCGGTAGTCATCCCCCTTAATCCCCCTTCTTGCGAAGGGGGATCCTCGTCTCGTAAAAACCTCCTTTTGCTAAAAGGGGGACCAACGGGGGATTACCGTGTAAACTTGCTTTATAATATTTAACATGGACGAATATTTTGTGGGTGTCGACGCCGGTGGAACGAAGACAGAATTAAGGGTGATTTCCCCTCACAGACTTACGGTTGAGCGTGTGAGATTACCAGGTTTCAACTATCAGAGCGGGAATTTAAAGGAATTTGTGAAAGACATAAGGAACACCCTGGACAGGATCAAGAAGGACCACAGGCTCGAAAGATACGGGTTCATGGTGGCAGGCGTTGCAGGTGTGTTTCTCCCCTATGAGAAGGAAAAGGTAGCTATGGTGCTTGAAGAACTGACAGGGATAAAGACACGGGTGATGTCGGACATGGAGATCCTCCTTTATGGGACATGGGATGGAGAGCCCGGAATGGTTCTGATAGCCGGTACCGGCTCGATAGCTGCCGCTCTGCTTTCTGACGGAAAAGTCGTAAGAAAGGGAGGTTACGGTTACATCATAGGAGACATTGGAAGTGGCGCCTGGTTCGGGCTGAACGCTGTGAGAGCTGCGCTGAATTCCTTTGAAGGACTTGGCCCGAAAACAATTCTCCAGGACGAAGTTTTTAAGTTTTTTGGTGCAGGATCACCCCGGGAACTCATCGGGAAATTTTATGCTGAGAAAGACAAGCCGGGACTCCTTGGAAAACTATTTCCCATTATTCTCGATTCTTACTTCAAAGGGGACGCCGTTTCTGAAAAAATCCTTGAAGAGGGAATGGAAGGTCTTGTGAACATGCTTCGTGTTATCAGAGAAGAGACAGATGTAATCCCGCGAGTGCTCCTCTCCGGCGGTCTTTTCAAGAACTCAAGTTTTCACAGAATGTTCATAAAAAAGTTAAAAGGATTTAGTGTGGAGATGCTGGGATCCGAGCCTTCGTATCTGGCTGCAAAGCTTGCGTTGAAATTTTATCAGGAGAGCAAATGAAGGCGCTGGTACTCGGGGGAGGGGCTGCCAAGGGTCTTGCCCACATAGGTGTCTTAAAGGCGCTTGAAGAAATAGGCTTTAAACCAGATATAGTTATTGGATGTTCCATGGGGTCCCTTGTGGGTTCGTTTTATGTTACAGGTACCCCACCATCAAAAATGCTGGATATCGCAAGGAGTATAGACAAGAGAAAAATTGCTTACTTTTTCTCTCCGCGACCATCACTTGCCGGGTTTACCGACGGAAAAAATGTAATGAAGTTTCTTCAGGAATTTTACGGTGGCGTGAGGATAGAGGAGCTTGGAAAAACGAAGTTCGCTGCCGTGGCTACGGATCTTTTAACAGGGGAGGAAGTAGTAATCAGCAGAGGTCCTCTGTACCTTGCGGTCAGGGCTTCAATTGCCATTCCCGGGGTATTTACTCCACTTTTCACCGGTAGCAGGGTACTCGTTGACGGTGGTGTGGTTGACCCTGTTCCTGTGAGGGTTGCAAGAAAGCTGGGTTATGATAAAGTCGTGGCAGTGAATGTACTCACGAGAGAGAAACCGGACCTCGTGGATTATACCGTGGAGGCATCGTCCTCTCAGAGGAGTTTCCGTGACGCCTTTATGAATTTTATTCAAAAAAACAGAATCAAATCTCCTTCACTCAATTTTTTCAATGTTGCCCTGTATTCGGTTTATGCAATGGAGGGGGCGATTATACAGAACAATCTTGACCTCTACCCTCCGGATGTTTTCATCGAACCAGATACATCCGGCATTGGTCTTTTTGAATTTGACAGGGGTGAAGATGCGTTCCTGTTGGGTTATAATGCAACAGTATCAAAGGCAGATGAGGTCAGGAGATTAATTTGAAAAAACTGTCGGGAGGTTAGAGATGAAGGTTTATCACGGTAAAAAGGTTCACGACGGAAGAAAATTTGTAGATGATCTTTACATCGGAGTGGAGGATAAGCAGATTGTTTATGTGGGAAGGGAGAAGCCGGAAGGCGAGTTTGTTGGTTCTTTTCCCTTTATCACGCCTGCATTTATAGACGCTCACAGCCACATCGGGATGGATAGAGCAGGTGAGCCTTTTGATGAGGGTGAGGCAAATGACATTTCCGACATTTTTACGCCTCTTCTGAATCCCCTGAATTCAGTTTACTTCGACGACCATGCTCTTAAAGAGGCGGTTCAGTTTGGAGTGCTTTATTCCTGTATAATCCCGGGGAGCGGTAATGTTTTTGGAGGCAGGGCCATTGTGATCAGGAACTTTGCCGGCTCGAGAGAGTCTGGATTTTTCAAGGATTACGGTTTTAAGATGGCACTGGGTTATAATCCCAGATCAACCCTGCAGTGGAGGGGCACGAGGTTCAACACAAGGATGGGTGTTTACGCCCACCTTGAGGCAAAGTTTGAGGAAGTCAGAAGGAAGGCGAAAAAGATTTCAATTCAGAAGAAAAAGGAACTTGACGAAATAGAGAGGAAGTACCGGAAAGGGGAGATGGATACCTTTGAATATGTGGAGAAGAAAAGGCAGACGGAGGAACTTTACGATCTCGAGTTTAACGATGTTGAAAGGGCGATCCTCGAATTACTCGAGAGGAAAAAGGTGGCAAAGGTTCATGTTCACAAGGCAGACGATGTACTTTACCTGATAGAGCTGGTAAAGAGGTTCGGATTCAAGGCCACTGCTGATCACCTTGGTGATGTTCACGAAATCGAAATTTTCAGAGCCCTGAAAAATGCCGGTATAAACGCAGTTTACGGACCTCTTGATTCCTTCCCGTACAAGGTGGAGTTGAAGCACGAGAGACTTTACAATGTCAAACTCCTTATGGATTCAGGTCTGTTCTTCGGTCTGATGACGGACCACCCTGTAATTCTGGCAAAGCTCCTCTTCATC
>JALSOY010000038.1 GCA_026986235.1 Caldifarciminota bacterium | reverse complement strand
TACTTACCAGTAAAAGCCCCCACATTCTAACAGCCCTTCAACAGTTTCTTTACTACTCCCGTGAGAAGGTTTTCCCCCTTGCAAAAAGGGATTTTCCAATTTTTAGTCTTCCCTTCATCAAAAGACGGAATATTGACGATATAAACATGTTTACTGAATAATTTTGACCATGAATACACTCCTTGCGATTTTTGTTCTCTTTATAGGTAGATTCGACCTGGGTTTCACTTACGGCATTCCAACCGGGGACTTTTCCAGCATCGTGAAAAGCGGTTTTCAGATCAACGCATGTTACACAAAAGAGGTGTGGCAGGGAATTCATCTCGGTTTAAACGGTACAGCTTACAACTTTGAAGGTCTCGGTAGTGGCAAGTACAGGGTCAGCTACGAATCCGCAGGATTTACTCTTGGAATTTACCCCTTTGCTATTCTCGGATATGACGGGATTTTCGTAAATACCTCTTACAACATCGGGAGTTTTTCGAGAATTATGGGAAGCGGAAAGGAATCCGATGTTACAGGTAGCGTCATATCCCATGTCGCCCTGAAACTCATTTCGGCAGAGAGGTACAGATTGAACTTCCTTTTCAACCATGGGATACTCATGGGTAAGAAAAAGAACATAACTGTTTACGGCCTTGGCCTGTCCTTTACCATTGGAAATGAGGAAGAGTAGAGTCTGGGCAGAAATAGATCTGAAGGCTCTGGATAACAACTTTGAAGTTTTAAAAAAGCTTGCCGGAGAGGCGAAGATAAACGCCCTATTAAAAGCCAATGCCTATGGACATGGCCTTGAAATAGTGGGAAGAAGGCTAAATAGCAGGGTGGACTTCTTCTCCGTTGCAGCAGTTGAGGAGGCCATACAGGCGCAGGAAGCCGGCATCACAAAACCCATACTTGTTCTGGGGCCCAAATTTCTCAGGTGGGAAATTGAAGAATCTGTCAGAAGAGACCTGAGAATCACAATCTGCCACATGGAGCAGGCGAGATTGATAGAAGGGTATTTGAAGCCTGGAGAAAAACTGAAGGTTCACATAGAGGTTGATACCGGCATGACCCGTACTGGTGTTGACATCGATAAGTTCCCTCAACTTCTCGAGTTCGTTCAGGAAAGTGAAAGATTTCATCTTGAAGGTGTTTATACACATTACGCAACTGCAGATGACGAGCCTGATCTTGCGAAAGAGCAGCTTATGAGATTCGAGAAGGAAGTGTTGCCCTTTATTGACAGGGGCAGGTTGATCGTACATACGGCCAACAGTGCTGCTCTGTTCAACCTTGGTAGAAGTGCCATCTTTGACATGGTCAGACCCGGCATAGCCATGTTTGGTCTTCCTCCTTCACCTTCAATGGAAATCCATGAGTTGAAACCGGTGATGAGTCTGAAGGCGAGGATAATACAGATAAGAGAAATTCCAGCCGGCCGTGGAATAGGTTATGGCTTTAGATTTGTCAGTCGAAGACCGATGAGAGTTGCTGTCCTTGCTGTCGGTTACGGTGATGGATATCCACGGGCACTTTATAAAAAGGGAGAGGTAATTATCAAGGGAAAGAGGGCAAAGATCGTGGGTGTTATCAGTATGGATCTTACCACCGTTGATGTGACTCACATAGAGAACCTGAGTATCGGTGATGTGGCAACTCTTATTGGAAGGGATGGCGGGGAGGAGATCACGGCAACGGAACTTGCACAACTTACGGGAACCATAAATTACGAGATTACCACAGGTCTTCTCCCAAGGGTGGAGCGAATACCTGTTGGTGATTAAGGCCCACGCCAAGATAAATCTGTCCCTTTTTGTTACGGGAAGGAGGGAAGACGGTTACCACGACCTCCGTTCAATTTTCCTGAAAGTGGGTGTATTTGACACGATTTTTATAAAGCCCAGTTTCAGAGAGGAAATACATGCAAGCGCCGGTCCCGAAGGTAAGGACAATCTCGTTGCGAAAGTCCTCAGAAACCTTCCTTACCATGTTTACATCCAGAAAAAAATCCCCATGGGTGCAGGACTTGGGGGAGGAAGTTCAGATGCGGCTGCAATCATTAAGTATTTTTTCAAAGACGGTTCGAGAGCATTTGAAGTAGCTCTTTTAACAGGATCTGATGTCCCTTTTTTCCTGATAGAAGAAAATGCCGCAGTTGTCAGGGGAAGAGGAGAAGACATCGAGCCGTTCAATGTAATAGGTCACCTGTTTGTGGTTATCTATTATCCGGGATTGATCTTCAGCACCGCTGAGGGATACAGGGAGCTATCCAGAAAAAGGCTTTATTTTAACGAAGATGAGGCCGAGGAAAGGATAAGGGAAATTAAGGAAATCCTGCTTTCGGGAAGCTACACAAGGTTAAGAGGTCTTCTGTTTAACTCTTTTGAGTTGATCCACAGGGGAGGGGTAATTGAAGATTTCAAAGATTTTATGGTGAGAAACGGGGCAATAGATGCCCTCATGACGGGATCCGGATCAGCCATGTTTGCCCTGTTTGATCACTTTCCTTTCGGACTTTACAGAGAGTATCACGACAGATTCTTTTTCACAGCTCCTGTGTATTCAGGCCACTTTTTCCAATATTCTTCCAGCAAGATCCCCTGAGGGTTCAACACTGACGATTTCTACCTTCACCACACTACCTTCAGGACGACTTTTTAGTTTAACCACAAAGTCAACTTCCGGGGCGTCAAACTCTGTTCTACCTTCAAGATCATTATCAACGATAACGGGAATCTGCTGTCCAACAAAGGATTCCTGAACTTCGAACATGAGATCCTGGGCAAGCAGGATGAGTTCGCTAACCCGTTCGTTAACGAGTTCGAGTGGAACTTTCCCATCGAGTTTGTAAGAGTGTGCTTCTTTTTCGTCAGAGTACGGGAAAACTGCGAGTCTTTCAGGTCTCCAATCCTCAAGAAACATGTAAAGGTCCTTAAAATCCCCCTCGCTCTCTCCCGGGAAACCCGCAATTACCTCAGTGCGGATGAAAAACTCAGGCAGGTGGTTTCTGATAAGCCTGAACGATCTTTCGATAGCCTTTCTCCCCCCTGCCCTCCTCATCCTCTTTAAAATTCTGGAAGAGGCATGCTGTATGGGAATATGAAGGTACCGCACCACTTTCCGGCTTTCACCAATGGCATCTATAATTTTCATGTTCAGACCCGAAGGATAAAGGTACATAAGCCTCACCCATTCTATCCCCGGGATCAGGTCAATCTCCCTGATCAACCTGTCGAGCATGGGTCTCCCGTAAATGTCGTAACCATAGAGGGTGAGGTCCTGAGCAACAAGGACAACTTCTTTTATACCGATATTGGCAAGAGAGTAAACCTCGTCAACGATACTTTCCACAGGTCGCGATCTGTATCTCCCCCTCATTTTAGGGATAATGCAGAAAGAGCACCTCCTGTTACACCCCTCAGCGACTTTTACATAGGCATAGTTGGGAGAAAGAAGGACCCTGGGCTCGTAACCGGTGTAAATCCACCTTGAGGGGAGGATCTTAAAATCTTTTCTGGAATCTTCAAGTATTTCTGGTAAGGAGAGCTCGTCGTCTATTCCGAGAACGATGTCAACATCTTTAAAATCCCTCTTTATTTTCTCTTTGAATCGTTGGACGAGGCAGCCTGTGACCACGATTCTTTTTATCCTCCCCTCCTTTTTCAGGCTGACGAGGTGCTTTATGGTGGCGTAGGACTCTTCAACCGCTTCAGAGATAAAGCCGCATGTGTTTACGACAACAAAGTCGAGGTCCTCAGTTTCCTCGAACTGGAACCCCCTGTTTTCAAGTGTACCTATCAAAACTTCAGAATCAACCTGATTTTTGGGACAACCAAGAGAGATTACAAAAAACTTACCCTTTTTCATCAGTAACCGACTTCAAGTCTGTACGCCAGAGTCTCCGGAAGACCTGCATCCAGAATCTTTCTCATGGCCTTTTTCACATCGTATTCAACCCTGAAAAACTCAAAGTAGAGATCTTCCGAATCAAAAATACCAAAAGCAGCCCGCCAGTCCCTATCCCTTGGCTGACCGACACTCCCGGGGTTGATCATGTACCTGAAACCTTTGAGCATAAGTATCTGGTTCTGATTCAATCTCTTAACATTGCCGTCAAGATCCTGCTGGAAAATTGCCGGAATGTGGGTGTGCCCGTAAAAACCTATTTTGTACTTCATAAATTGAAACTGATACTTTGCCTCGTACGGATCAAATATGTATGTCCACGACTCCGGGGATTCCCATTCTGCATGTGTAATTTCAAAGTTGTCAAAGGGAGATATTCTGTAAGGTAGGTTTTTCAACCAGAGTTTCTGGGCATCATTGATCCTTGCCTCAGTCCACTCGATGGCCTCCCTGGCATATATGTTCATGTAGTCCCTTTCACGGGGATTTACAACGGCTTCGTCGTGATTTCCCTTAACAGCGAAAGCCCCCCTCCGCTTGACAATTTCAATACATTCACCGGGATCTGCCCCGTATCCAACGATGTCACCAAGTACGATAAGGGAGTCGTAACCTATTTCGTCTATCTTTTTGAGTACACTCAAAAGTGCCTCAAGGTTACCGTGGATATCCGAAATTATTGCAAATCTCATTTTTCCCCCTCTTTAAATCCCAGCTTTATTGCGATATTGTCCAGTACACCATTAACAAATCTCCCCGATTCCTCCGTTGAAAATAGTTTCGCAATCTCAATTGCCTCTGAAATTGATACCTTAAAGGGTACTTCGTCGATGCCCAGCATCTCTGCAACAGCAATTCTCAAAATCGACCTGTCAACTGTCGTGATCCTTTCAAGTGGCCAGTTAAGGGTGGTTTCATCAATCAACCTGTTGATTTCCTCGAGGTTCGCCCTGACAGAGTCTATGATTCTGTTAGTAAAATTTCTTACATCTTCCGGTGGTCTCTCCCTTTCGTAAATATCTCTCAAAGCCTCCTCCATGGGCTCATTCAGGAGATCATACCTGTAAAGGGCCTCAAGTGCGAGTACACGACTCAACCTTCTTCCTGAAAACTGATAGTACCCCATTATAAAACTTTCTCAAATGCCTCTAAAAATCTGTGTGTCTGGTAGTCATCTCCGACCGTTACTCTGATGCCTTCAGGCAATCCAAAGGCATCGAGTGGCCTTACTATTACCCCGTATTCAAGTAATCTATTAAAAATTTCAATTCCCTTCTCGTGAGTTTGCACATACACGAAGTTTCCCTGTGATGGCAGATATTTTACACCAAGTTCCTCGAATTTTTTATACATCCTGACTCTGTTTCTTTCGTTTGACGATCTCGATCTGAGAACATGCTCTTCATCGTCGAGAGAAGCAATACCTGCGGCCTGCGCAACTCTCGAAACATTGAACGGGAATCTCACATGTTCAAACTTTTCAACGATCTCAGGTGAGGTGATGGCATAACCCAATCTCAGGCCGGCTATGCCGTATATCTTCGAGAATGTTCGAATTATCACCACATTTCCTCTGTCGATAAAATCTGTGGTTACAGGGTAGTCTTCTGCGGTAACATACTCGTAATAAGCCTCATCGAAGACGATAATGACATCGTCGGGTACACTGTCCAGAAATTCTCTAACCTCTTCGTGGCTCAGGTATGTGCCTGTGGGATTATTGGGATTACAGATGTAAACAGCTCTCACATTTCCGTCAATGGAGTTCTTTATCGCCTCAAGATCGTATCTATAGTCTTTCATGGGAACGAGTCTCACATCTGCGCCCACAATTTTCCCTGAAATTCTGTAAAGTTGAAAGGTGTGCCTGGATGTAACGAGTGTTGAATTGTCGTTCAGGAAAACGAGGGATAGGAAGAGGAAAATTTCACTGGATCCGTTCCCAACTGCAATATTTTCCGCTCTGACACCTGTTTTTTCGGCTATCTTTTCTTTCAGCATTTTGTAGGAGTTATCAGGGTATATGTGACCACTGGAGGCCTCTTTTTTGATGGCGTTTATGGCAAGAGGTGAGGGACCGAGTGGATTTTCGTTGGACGAAAGTTTTACGATCTCGTCTCCGGAGAATCCGTGAGATTTTGCAAGCTCTTCGGCTGTTACGCCCGGGATATAGACCGGTACCTCTTCAATGTAAGTGTTAAATTTCATCAATCCTTCATCCTGCTACCTTTTTCGACTACGGTAAATATCCATCCTGCAATCTCACCCGGGTCAATGGCGGTCTCGTTGTTACCTTCAACAGGCCAGAAATCCTCACTCCTGTCGAAGAACGAACTCGTATCCCCGGCAGAAATTTCCTTCTCTCTCAGGATCATTCTAAACCACTCCTGCCACTGTTTCATATTTTCAGGCGTGAGGTCAACCCATTCGTTGTGCCTGAAATGCCTGATATTCTTACTGTTGACTTTCCAGGGTTTCTCCACCCAGAACTTCCTCCTGTATGTCAACATGTTTTTTGCAAATAACAGTCTCTTTCCATCAGACAGGAGTATGGGGATACCCACTGATACGATCCAGCTTCTCAGATCTTTGTTTTCTTCAATTTCTCTCTGCGCGACCTCGGAAAGTTTCTCAGGAGAATAGGAAAGAGCTTTTTCAATGGTCGATACTGTATTTTTCAGTATCTGGGCTTCAAATATGAGTTTTGTAAGTCTTGGAGGCCCGAGGATTTCAAAGGCGATACTTTCCTTCCCCGTCTTTCTCATCTCGTCCTCGAGTTTCTTAATGGCAAATTTTCTCAGGAAACCTGCCCTGTAAGTTGATCCCATAACCGAACCGTCCAGGGCATCGATAACATCCTTGGATGTGTTACCACCCTTGATCTCAAGAAGTGTGTTGACAGCAATCTCCTCGGGCGTAACAGCCTGCATCTGCCCAAGGGTTGTAATCGCTTTGAATTCTTCAAGTGAAAAAACACCGTTTTCCCCTGTATCAATAAAAACGGCTTTCAACGGGATACCGAGGGGTTCACCGATTTGAACCTCGTGAAAGTCGAAAATCTCACCCTCTTTCAGCTCAAATGCCCTATCGGGCGGGCAGTCAAAACGCTGAATAACCTGCCCGTGTTTTCTCACTTCACCTGAAGCAATCCTTTTCCATGCAATCAGTGATGCAGGCTTGATCTCCTTGATGATCGGTGCCCCCGGGGTCCTCGCCATGAGGAACAAAAGAAGTGTCTGTGCACCTGCAACCGCAGACTTGGATAGCAGAATCCTCGATGGCCTCTCCTCTCCGTGGGTGTAAGGGATGTTTAGACCCATGCCGCCTGTCCCTGTTGTACCTATTTTTACATACATTTGAACTTCGTTATCTATCATGGCACGGTAGAGAATCTGAATGTGTCTTACGAGCTGGGGAATGTATAAGCTCGTAACAAGTCTTGCAACGCTTACAGGAAACTCTGTGCTTGAGAAGTTACCTTTGTCAAGGTAACTTTTTACTTCAACTGCTGCCGAATAGATGTCCTGATAGGCAAGGGCAGTGGCTGTATTGATGGAGTCAATGATAATGTCAGGTCTGTGCCTCTTGATAATCCTGTAGAGATGCGAATTTTTTATAATTTCGTCAGTGATTTCTCCAAGTACATCCTCCATAACCTTATCCCGGTATTCAGGGGTGTTCAAAATCTCTTCTCTCGACTTACCAACGAGCTCCTCACGGACAAATATGTTTCCGTACTCAGCAATAAATTCTGTGGTGGGTCTATCTCTGTCTCTGAAAACACGGTCTATATACGCCTTCAATTCTTCAATTGCCTGTTCACTTTCCTCCCTGAAGAGGGAGGATATAATGAGTTTTCCTGGATTTTCATCGAGCATTTTCTTTGCAATTGCAAGGCCCACCTGACCTGCTCCTCCAAGGAGTAAAATGGTCTTTCCTCTAACATCCATGGAAATTTCCTCCTGTTTTTGGGATTAATACACCGGGGATCCAAATAGATGGCGGGTAAACTGAAAAAATCTTTAAATGAACTCATGCAACCCAATTTATAAACTACGGGTATCAAACCTGTCAACGAGATAGATGGAGGGTGTTCGAATAATTCACCTTTATCCATCTTCTTTAGGAGGGGGAACTAAGGAGGATGCCTACCGCTTAAAAACACTTTTATAAGTTTTTATTCACGGAGGGGGATTACTTTTATCGCTTTTGGTGAGGCAGGACATACCCTTACGCACATACCACATCCAACGCACTTTTCTTCCACCACAGAGGGCCTCATCTCCACATCAAGCTCGATAGCCTGCCTGGGACATTCATTGTAGCAGTCTATACAAAATACCTGGTTGTACGCATAACAGCGAGAGGTCGATATTTTTGCCTTCCCCATGATTAAATGGGACTTCGTAAGAGCCCCTTCCTTGCAGGCTTCTATACATGGAAAATCATCACAGTAGTAGCATGGAGTAACAGACGGAATTATCGCAGGTGTACCGGAGATGGGTCCTTTGTTTTCTCCCAGCATTATTATGGCGTCGTAGGGGCAGGCCTCTTTACAATCACCGCACTTCGTGCATAGCTTTATAAACTGATGTTCTGCAACAGCCCCGGGTGGCCTCAGATACCTGACCCCACCTTCAGCCTCAAGGTTGAATGTACCAAGGGTATCCTGAACCAGCCTGGTTCCCTCTTTTATCAACGAAAAAATGCCTTTTCTAAAAAAATCCCTCCTTGAAAGTTTATCTTCCTTCATAGCTCCCTTCCCAGTATCTTCGCCAGCTTCTCATGGAGTCTTTTTATGTGTGTGCCTTCCCAGTAAATCCTGCCACACTTTGGACACTTTTCAAAATGGTCAGTATTCTGAAAAACATAAAAGGGGACCTTTCCCCGAACCTCCTCTTTCTTTACAGCGACGAGAGGCTCGTTGCAGATGCTACACCTTGAAAAGGGCTTTATACTTTCCCAGAGGTTAAATTTGTTCACAACCTCTTTTAGCTGGACCTCAGATTTTTCCGACGAAAGAAAATAAATCCACACCCTGTGGCCCTTTAGTTTTTTTAAAATTTCCGAGTTCCTCGTTAAAATAATTCTTCCCTCTCTTTCAGCAACATTTACTATTTCCTCCGGACTGCCACTTGAAATGTAAACCACATCTATACCCAGGAATCGGAGCCACCTCGCAAGCTTTCCAACCATGGAGTCCGCCACGAATTTCATGTGTGTTATTTTAAGGCAATCAAAAGCTCACGCAACAGTACTGCAGCCGTAACAGCCGGATAGTGACCGGGAAAAATTGCAGGATTAAACTCCACGAGATCAAAGCCCACAAGTCTACCCCTTAAAATTTTGATAGCTTCAACGAGTTCCCTGAAAGAAATACCCCCTGGCTCAGGATTACTGACAGCCGGAAACTCAGATGGGTCAAGCACATCCAAATCAAGGGTAAGGTACACTTTACCGGGTTTTAACTCTCTTAAAAACGCTTTTAAAGGTTCAAGTACTTCAAACGGTCTGGAATACAAAGGAGGATACTCATCATCAGGTATGATCGATCTGTACCCCAGAGAGATAACTCTCTCTTCTCCTATTTCTTCAATCAGTCTTCTCAAAACACTTGCGTGGGAATAGCCGTTACCACGGTACTCATCACGCATATCCAGGTGGGCATCGAGATGAATGACATAAAAATCACGGATTTTTCTCTTTAAAGCCTTAATGGCAGGAACAGTGATGGTGTGGTCTCCTCCAATAATCCCAAACGGGCTGTCAACGACTTTCAGGAGTTCTTCCTCAATGGATTTCAGTATTTCATTATGAGCCTTTTCTCCCGGTATAAAGTCACCTAAATCCGTGTATTCCGGCATGTAATCCTTCTGGTAAATACTATAAATCTCAATTGATTCCAGTGCCCAGCGAATCTTGGACGGTGCGAGTGTCGTTCCCTTCAGGAAATTCTCTCCCCCCTCGTAGGGGACACCTATCAATTTAACCATACAATCCAGACCTGATGAAATTGGGAAGGACTCTTGAGGCACGATCGATTTCACTGTTATAATACTTCAGGTTCCCGGGACAATTTCTCACAGGGTCCTCGTACCTCTCATGAGATGCCATGAGGAAACTCCAGGTGCCGTCAGGGTAACCGGGCATGGGGGCAAGGTAGGGAGAGACATAAGGAAAATTGCCTCTTAGCTTGTTAAACAGGTCTTTTATGATGTGAAGTCTCGTAAATGGAGACTCACTCTGGAACACCACAATCCCTCCGTCCTTCAAGATTCTTTTCAAATTTTCAATAAAGTCCGTGCCGTAGAGAACAGCTGCAGGACCCACCGGATCCGACGAATCTACAAAGATTACATCGTACCTTTTAGCTGTTTCACGCTGAACAAACTTTACGCCGTCCTCGAAAATCAGCTTAACCTTTTGATCATTGAAGCCCTTTGAAAGATGAGGCAGGAATTCAGAACTTGCCTCAACAACTGCCCTGTCTATCTCACAGACGACTATTTCCTTAACCACTGGATATTTAAGTATCTCCCTCACAGTACCACCATCACCACCACCTATAACAAGGATCTCCGATGGATCCGGGTGATGGGTCATTGCAGGATGGACGAGCATCTCGTGATAAACAAACTCGTCCAGATCCGTGGTCATAACAAGACCATCAAGGATGAGAACCTTACCAAATGTGGGAGATTCAACAATATCTATCTGCTGAAATTCGGATCTTTTTTGAAAAATCACCCGATCTATCCTGAAGAAAAGGCCGTGATCCGGGGAATGATATTCCTTAAACCAGAATTCCTTACTCACCAGAGTGCGACTCCAGCAAATACGGTTGTGGGACCCCTGACTATGGCTGAAACCACCTTCGATTTAACTTCTAAAATCTTTACACCCCTCAGTTCAAGAGCCTCCCGGGCCATGGATTCAACCTTCTCTCTTGCCTCGCCTTCCGGTAGAGAACCCGAATATTCCATAATTACACCCACGCCGCGATCCGGTATTCCGACAGCAATGGCCGCAGTTATCCTTTTACCATCTTCAAAATCGCTGACAGCTCCGTAGGCAATGGGAAGGAGTGAACCTTCGGGTAGCTCGACACGGTTAACCTCTTTAAAACCCTCTGGCAGGATACTCGAGACCTTTATCAGGTTGTAGTTACCCACTCCGGCATCAAGCAGGGCAGCATCAAAGGATGTAAGGAGTGTACTTGCCCTTCCTTTACCTGCACACAAAAGGTATTTACCCTCAGGCAGTCCAAATATACGGGTCGGCATCTGTAAGAACTCTCCCTTCACTGAGTTTCTCGTCGAGGTATCGAGGTATGTAAAAAAGTCCCCTGTGGTATTTTGGAAGATAAAACCTTAGGTTCTCCACCCCTCTGGACTTCATTCTTATATTAAGCACTTCCTCACTTAAATCTTCGGGCCTTTCTTTTCTGGATGCTATGGTGAAGGCCCACAACATCTGAAATGACTCAATGTAAACAGTGTAAATCCCAACAGCTGGAAATATTTCCCCAAGTGTCCTGTACACGGATGCAGCAAAGTCGTTGTACATCTGAACGGCACTACCGGATTGAACCACGAGGACACCACTCTCTGTCAGAATATCGTTAACTCTATTGTAGAACTCTTTCGTGAAAAGATATTTCGAGGGTCCACCCTCGAGGGGTTCCGTGAGATCCGAAATTACCACATCGAACTTTTCATCCGTTTCAAAAATGTATTTGCGGGCATCGTCGATGATTAACTCCGTTCGGGAGTCGTCAAACGCCCCATCTGACCACTCAGGAAGATACTTTCTGGAAGCATCCACAAGTTCACCGTCAATGTCCACCATGACTGCTTTTTCAATTGAACCGTGTTTCAAAACTTCCCGGAGAGTTGCCCCCTCACCTCCACCAATGATAAGGGCTGATTTCGGCTCCGGATGAGTAAACATAGCAGGTTGAACAAGGGCTTCGTGATAAATGTGCTCGTCTATCTGTGCAGACTGGATCTTGTTGTCAAGAAAAAGCGTCTTCCCGTATGCATAAAGGTCGAGGATGTCAATTTTCTGAAACCTGCTTTGCCCGGAATATAGAACACGCTTCACCCGATAACCAAATATCAGATTATCGGTGAAAATTTCTCTAAACCACAAACCTTCCGGATTCATACCTCAGCCGTTAATTCAACCTTTGCCTTTTCCCTGGTTACATCGGGTAGAAGACCTCTTTTTAGTTCAACCGTACTGATTCTGTCAGGTTGAAACTCCTCTCTTAACACCTCTATTGCCCTGTCAATGTCGATGTCGTCCGCACAGTAGAAAAGGTCAACGGCAGCAAATCCGTGCTCAGGCCATGTGTGAATGGTATAATGACTCTCTTCAATTACCACCACTCCAGAAACTCCGTAAGGCTGGAACTGATGGAAAAAGTAATCAACGATCTTTGCGTTGGATTCCTGAGCCGCCCTTACGAGGGCTCTCTCAACATAATCTTTATTGGTGAGGGTTTCAGGATTGCAGTCAAAGAGTTCTACAATGATGTGGGTCCCCAGTGCTTTCTTCACTTCTCATACCTCCTTTTTTGTTTTTTGCCTATTCACCAGTTATCCCAGAAAAGTATCCCTACACGACCTACACACAGGTCTCCTTCACACATACTTACACCTCCTTGGTGAGGATTGAATTATATTAACCCCCTGATTAACTGTCAAGGATACAGGCTGTTTTCAAGAGGCAGCCATCCCCCTTGGAGAAGGGAGATACAGGGGGATTGAAATTAAACGGTAAACATCCCCCTTATCTCTCCCTTCTTTTGAAGGGGGATCCTCGTTACTCAAAATCCCCCTTGATAAAAGGTGGATTATCCGTGGTTTGTACTTTTTGGATTATAAGGCACGGGTATAAACTCCACACCCGGGCGTCCGTGCTGTGCCTGCGGATACAGATTCATCAGATCGTAAACCTCCTGTGGAACATCTGTTGAGACCTTGAGTCCCAGAGCCTTGGCTTCCTCCACTGTAATGGGGTAGTCGTGAGTATAGTACCCCTGAGAAAGTCTTTCTGCAATCTCTTCTCTCTTCTCATCTTCGAGTTTTCCTTCGAGCAGGTCGTAAACGATGTTTTTCACCTGGTCCAGTGCTTTTTTCGCCACATCTGCCTTAATCAGCGTCTCATCCTCAACATTTTGAACGCCCTTTTCTTCTACCACCTTTACAATTGAAGCTGCAGGTACGGCACCACCGCCCTGTGAATCCGAAAGCTGAGGATCGACGGGGCCGAGAACGGCGTGAGGATCCATGATGATTTCATCAGCGGCAAGAGCAATCAATGTTCCACCACTCATCGCATAATGGGGGACGATCACCGTTGTCTTTGCAGGATGGTCCTTAAGCGCCCTCGCTATCTGGGTAGCTGCAAGGACAAGTCCCCCCGGTGTGTGAAGGACAAGGTCAATGGGCGTATCCTTGGGTGTCATCCTTATTGCCCTTAGAATCTCTTCAGAGTCCTCTATGTCAATGAATCTAAAAAAGGGGATTCCAAAGAGACCTATCTTTTCCTGCCTGTGAATCATCGTTATGACCCGTGAATTTCTCTTCTTCTCAAGCTTTCTGATGAGAGAGAGTCTTCCACCCACCAGAAATCTATGTTGTAGTTGAGGATAAATCAGCCCTATCAGGAAAATTATGAGAAAGAGCAGAGAAATTGGATCGTACATGGCTTGACCTCCTTTTTAAAAATTTGGGGCGGCGCCGGAGGCGCCGCCCCATAAATTCTACACCAGCACTTCCTCCCATACCTTCCTTATCTTAGATAACTCCCTGAACGCCTCCACAAGGTACCTGCCGTGAGGCGTTAAATTCCTCGCTCCTATATACCTGACCCTCTTTGCAAATAGTACAAGATCCTCAAACAACTTCGAAGGTACACCCAGTTCCCTCTCCGCTTTCTTGAGAGCCCCCGATAAATCCTCTCCGGCACTCATCTCCCTTTCAACCTTATCAAGGATCTTTACAAGCAGCGGGTGAACAGGATATTGAACAGAATCAGGAACAGACTGGAGCGCCCTTTTTATCAACCTTCCGGCACCGGTCAAAACCACAGCGTTACCGGGCAACAGATCCACTATCCCGTCTGCATCCAGTGATGATAGTACCTCCGTTAGAGGTTTATCCTCCTTCCAGTACCTCTCCAGGTCTTCAACATAACTTCCATTGAAAAGAGGCAGTATCCTGAGTGCCTTGAGCTCGATGTTTTCAACAAATGGAATTTTCTCCGCATTGGATGCAATTTTTGCATATGTCAAACCCGCCCTCGAGGGGTATCCATTTCCCGTCAATCCTGCCTTCTCCCCATCTGTAAACCAGCTAAATTCAGGCGCCGTAAACTCCATCCTCGTAAGCGTTATGGACTTAACAGCGTGAGCGGGTACGGCCCTTTCGGAAAGCTTCTGGTGTTCGTAAACCTCCCTGCCCCAGTCGGAGAGTTTAAAAATCTCCGTAGTTTCAGAAAAATCTAATTCCACGAGCCTCAGGGCAAGTAATCTGTGCAGGTGGAGAGCCGGATCAAAGTCTTCAAGCTCGAACATCTTTTTTACTCTCAATCTTATCTTTTCCCGGTCGATCTCCTTCTCACCCTCTTCCTCAAGCTCTCGAATCGCCTTCAGGGTGTAAATATCAAAAAGTTCGAGGTGTAGCGATGGATTTACCGTTATAGGTCCGTCAAAGTAAATATTTGACGCTGAGACCAGGTGCTTCCCCGCCTGAAGGAGGTCACCTTCAGGCGTAACAAAAGCCATGGCAACGAGTTTCGGGAAAATTGGAGATTCTTTGTAACTGCGGTCGTAGAAAAGCTTCAAAACCTTTTCATCGATGACCACATCGTAAGCAGGGGCACTGTTGATTACAGCCGCCCTTATCTGCTGACCGAGTCCTGAAAGGGAATAAACTTCACTTTTTGGAATGCTGAAAGAGAGGAGTCGCATGGATTCAAGTTCAAGTAACTGAAATTTATCAATGTTTAAGAACTTTGTCTGTCCGGGGCCTGGAGGCATTTTTTTCAATGCCCCGGCAAGTTCCTTTGAAATAACGAGTCTTGGATGTGCTTTTTCGTAATGTTCGATAACACTGTAAGCGAGGGGAGTAAGATGCCCATTATTTGCAAGGCCCCTTTTTTCCAGTTCATCGTTAAAAGTACTATGGGTTTTCCCCTGCACCTGTCTTGCGGTGTAGAGCATGGTAATAATTTCTGAACCGAGAAATCTGAAGTTTTCATCCCAATCTTTCAGGGGGATACCTCCGAATTCAGGAACTCTTTCAACGGTTTCAGCGAGGAGAGATCCTGAATATGTAGTGGTAAAAACTCCCTCTTCGTCGAGCTCAATGAGACCCATTTTGTCGAGGTGGTCCAGGTACTGGATGTCGTCACCCATCACATCTGCAAATTTAACGCCCTCGTCTCTTGCCCTCAGAAGGAGTTCTGCGTGTCTTTTTAGAATAACCATTTTTCACCTCCCTGATTTTTTTAATTTTTGGGGGCGGCGCCTTCGGCGCCGCCCCCTGATTTTACTCAAGCCTCTCCCTTATCTGATGAAGCAAATCACTTGGACTTCTCACGGGATATCTCATGCCCTCAAGAATTTCCTCAACAGGTTTCCCCTTTATCTTCAATCCGGAAAGTCTTTCTAAAAGCTCCTCCCTGTTTGCCGGGAAGTCCAGTCCTTTTATTCTCTTCAAAACTTCAATTGGCCATGTAATTCCAAGCGTCTCAGATGCACTCTGAAGCGCAAAGATAAAGATGTTCAGGTTGTCCCTGCCTTCCTTAATCTCTTTGTACGCAATCTTTGCAAGTCCACCTGCAGTGTGGGCCTTCGGTGTCTTCTCCTTAAGCTCGCCCTCAATTTTCGCCATCACCAGTTCGGGATCCGCCCTTAAAATGTTTCTCACAGTTTGACGGGTAAGGCCAAGGAAAGCGGCTATCTCGTCTTCTGTTTTAAAAGCCTCTTCAGAAAGTACAATGGCGTAAGATGCCTCCATGAGAGAGGTTATCCATGTAAGGTTTCTCAATTCGATGAGCTTTCTGGGTCCACCAAGAATTTCAAGCGCCTTTAAAAATACCCTGATTGCCAGTGTATCAATGTCGTATGTTTTGATCTCCTCCGGCTGAAGTACCGGCATGTTCTCACCTCCCTTTTAGGTTTTTCTCAGCAGGTCCTTGAGTCTTGGACCTATTTTCACGAGACCACTCTCTGTTATCTCCATCACATGGGTGTCTGTATCGTGCCCGCACATACGGCACCCGTCAATGCGGAAAAACCTTATCAGTTCTCCTATGGGACGCTTGTATAGCCTTTCGTCGTACTGACTCTGAATCATTTTCTTCGTAAGCACCATGGTACAGTCAACTATGTGGGAGACGGCATAACCGCCCGCCGCCTCTGCAGAAAACTCCTCGTGCCCTGACCTTTTCTGAGAAACGAGAAGAGCCGTTTGATACCACTTTTTAAGAAAGTTGAATATCTGCCTCACGAATGTCCTGGCAAGCATCTCCCTGGCTTCGTATAGTCCGGTAACAGAGTCAACCACCGTGTACTTGATCCTGTAAGTTTTTATGGTATAAGCAAGGGTGTCGAGTAAAACTTTCAGGTCTTCCCGGAGTGCCCCGTAACTTGCAGCATCGATGATGTAAACATTATCTTCAACGGCCTTTGTATCCTCTATCCCCATGGCTCTCGCCCGCTCCTTCAGGCCGATGGAAAGAAATGTGGCTGGCGTTTCAACCGTGATAAATGCCACCCTTTTACCAAGTGATGCCTGCTTAACTGCGAATTGCTCCACCATCAAGGACTTCCCCGTGTCAGAAATACCGGTAAGGTTTACCACGGCGTAGCGGGGAATACCACCAAGAGGGATCTTCTTCACCTTTCCGTCCTCAATCTTTGATGTAAAAAAGAGCTCATCGAGGCCTTCAACACCTGATGGTACACCCTCAAGCCTGGGAGCCTCTTTTCCTACCTCACTCAAATTTTTTACGCTTTCCTTTATAATGTTTTCCATAGCGATATTATAAATAAAAGTGAAAATGCATTTTGTCAATGGTCAGTACAAAACTTCCACAGAGAAAGTGGACATGGAAGGTAAAGATTAAAAGACCTCCCTCTTCTGAAAAAGGGGGATACAGGGAGATTGAATTTTCAGGCGGTAGTCATCCCCCTGGCCCCTTTTTGGAATAGGGGTATTTCGTTCTGCAAAATCCCCTTTTGCCAAACGGGACTATTCGAATACCCTAAATTTTACTTGAGAGTGATCCGGGGGACCTGATAGCACGATTGAAAGTTACTAATGTTTGAGGGTATAATCCCCAGAAAGGAGGTACATGGAAATGAGCTATTTGATTGTTGCTGTTCTTCTGATAAGCCAGGGTCATACTGGAAGCGATAACTTTGGATATTACTTTCTCGACTCTGATACCATCGGACCTGAATTTTTATGGGTTGAGCCCGTAAATGCTGAGACTTTGACACTGGCCGACGATGACAACTCTTTAATTTCCCTTCCTTTCCCTTTCCCCTTTTACAATTCCACGATAAGGCAGATATATGTGGTGTCAAACGGATTTCTTACATCAACCAACACGAGGTCAGCCTCCAATGTTTCCATTCCTGATACATTTCTTAACAATTTGATAGCTCCTTTCTGGGATGACCTGAACCCTGCAAACGGTGGATGCGTCCTTTCGTTTTATGATTCAACTCTGGATGCTTTTGTTATACAATGGCAAAATATCCCGCATTATGGAAATGGTGGCCCTTATACATTTGAAGTCATTCTGTTCCGGAATGGGAACCTGGCTTTCAGTTACCTTCATGTCGGGGAACCGAGGAATTCTTCAACAATAGGAATTCAGGGTGGTAGTGGAGAAAATGGTTTTTTCCTGCCATACATATACAACGGTAGTCCTTTTGAGCCCCACGATAGTTTAACTGTTATGTTTTACAGGCCCGGTGATGTGCACTTAATAGATGTTTTTCCCTCCGATTTCGTTTATCCGGATACCTCCATTTTTCCCTCCGGTTTTCATCTATCTCTGGAAGTTGAAATATTGAACGGTGGTACGGACACTGTGACGACATCCGTTCACCTTGAATTAAGGAAACTCCCCGGGGATACTGTAATCTATTCGGATGTTCAGGCCATATCCGGGTTT
>JALSOY010000037.1 GCA_026986235.1 Caldifarciminota bacterium | reverse complement strand
AAGAGCGTTCTATCAGCATCCCGGCCTTTGAGAGCAAATTGCCCGTTACCACCCCCTCATCCACAGTTTTACTCCACATTTTACCCGGTATAATCAGGATGTATTCACTGTCAATTGTTTTGTCCATGTGATCGAGATAATCTCCGATTTCCAGTCGTCTTTTCTCATCAAGGGAAATGTATTTTTCAGGATCGATGTAAATTACATACCTGAATTCTTTACCTTTTAGCACACCTACAGAGGCAGGGGAAAAGAACCAGATGCTCTCAGGCGGTAATTTACTTAACGGGTCTGTTCTATACTTCGGGAAATGTATCGAAAAAAGCGTTAGCTGTAACAGGTAAACGATCAATTTCCCCTCTCTTTCCACAAGCGCAAATTCGATGTCAACAGGCTGTCTCGTTCCATTATGGGTGTTCAGTTTCTCAATCTGGCGCATCAATTCAAGGAAAAGATCGTCGAGCCTGTATCTGTTCTTAAATCCTTCAAGGGTTATGATCTTTCTGCCCGTGGTTTTCTGGGTATAGGGGAAAAGTTTTCCATCTCTGAGAATGGAGACGGTTTTCCGGAGCAGATCATATCTGCTGTTATCCTCAAGATGTTGTATAATTTCTTCGTCAGTTACACTTTTAAGGCCTTCTCTGTCAACGATGTCAACCTTGTTCTGATGGTTTTTCTCCGGGTTCAGCCTGTATCTTTTTCTCTCTTTTTTGTCCAGAACTATCCACACATTATTTCCCCTTTCATCAACGATCAGGACACCCAGTCCAAGTGCGAAGTAGCCCACCGGCCCCTTTGTCCTGACCGAACCGCCCGTTTCACTTGCCACGACGACTCCACTCATGTGAGGGATAAAAGTATCCCCTATTCTTTCTCCAACGACGGATTGCAGGATAACGCTCATACTCTCTTCGTTTTCAGAAACCTGGTTGTTGAGCCTGTAAATAATTGCCCTTTTTGTAAATGTACTTGCCCACACTCTTTTAACGGCCCTTATCACATGAGAGAGTTTCGGAAAAATCGGAGTAAACGCCGAGTCGTAGATACCATGAAACATCACACGACCCTTCCCCTCGGAAATCCCGCTTGATCTGACAATTATCGGCGTTATGTGGTCTTTGTAAATAAATTCCAAAGCTTCCTGAATCTTTTTCTCGATGAAGGAAGAGGGCTCGGTAGCGCATATTATCTCTCTCGTTGCACTTTCAATCTTCAAAGCGAGGTTGTAAAACAGTTCGGTTGACTCCTCCTTGACTCTTTTGAAAAGTTCAGTACTTCTCCACCCATATTGCTTTATGACCTCTATAAGAAATTTCTTTTCCTTCCATGTAAATTTGCCGGATCCTTTTATTTTTTCAACAAGGGTGTGCTCAATGTATTCGTAAATCCCCTTGATAAATGTTTCAAAGTAGGCGTGTGACAGAATTGCAGTTCTGGGTACATACATTTCAATTCCGTACTTACGGGAAAAATAATCTCCGTATAGGTCAATAAATTTTTTTAGCCACTGGAGTGAGGCTCCTTTACCTCCGATTTCCGGTACTCCTATAATCTTTATCCTGCTGTTGGATTCTGTTTCAGGCTGGAATTTTATAAAAGGTGGCAGGTCCTTTTGCTGAACCCGGGGCTTTATTTTTTCGGGTCTTTTACCGTGATTTTCAGCATAAAATTTGATGGCCCTCTGGAGAACATCGTCAAAGTTGTCTATGAGGTTATAAATTCCCCGTGCGCCTCCGTAGAATTCCCTGCATCCGCTTGAAAAATCACCCGGAAGTTCTTCCTGCCCCTTCTGGGTTATAAATCTTGGTAAAATGCTGATACTGACAGGGTATATCCAGGGATATTTTGTAAGGATTTCCGTTAAAACTGATGATCCAGAAAAGCCGTCTCCTAGGTGGTAATCGAGTAATGCCAGTCCCGTCCAGCGACCGTGTTTCCTGAGGTGTTCAAGTGCTCCCTCCGTATTTTCGGCAAGGAGTGGGACATAGCCTCTTTTTTCAATGACCTTTCTGAGGGTGCTCAATACTCCGACATTATCGTCAACAACGAGAATGTACTTAAAGTTCATCAGGGTGAGATCTTCTCGAGTTTGTATTTTCCATCCTCGAGGATCAACTTCCCAGCAGTGGGGATCCTGTCGTGCTCAAAGAAGATGGTGTAGTCGTTTTTTATAAATTCCGGATAAAGTTCTTTTTTCTTCTCCAGTGTATCAATGGGGAAGTTGTCGTAAGCCATGATGTAGGGAAGTGGCACATGCAGGCTCATGGGAATGAGGTCTCCGGGGAAAACACCGTATTCTCCCGCACTTTCTATTATGACGATCTGGTGGCCTGATGTGTGACCTCCGGTTCTAACCACCCTGATTCCCTTTGTGATCTCTGCATCACCGTCAATAAGATGGAGGTTTTCACGAATGGGAAGAATGTTGTCCTGAAGGTAACTTGCTTTCGTCCTCTCGTTTGGATGGGTTGCCCATTTCCATTCTTCCTCCTGCACATAATAGGTTGCATTGGGGAAGGCCGGAACGAGTTCCATGTACTGGTTGTAAATCGTGGTTCCACCGGCGTGGTCGAAGTGCATGTGGGTAAGGACAACTTTTGTAATGTCCTCTGGGCCAAAATCAAGTCCTTCAAATGCGTCTTTTGGTTTTATGTCGTAAATCTTCTTGAGTTTTTCGTTCCATTTTGTTCCTATTCCTGTATCAACAAGAACAAGCTCCTTTTCTGCCTTTATCAGCAGGACATTTGTACCCATGGGAATCCTGTTAAGTTCATCCGATTCAATAAGGCGGCTCCAGAGAACCTTAGGAACGACTCCGAACATTGCTCCACCGTCAAGGGCGAAAGTCCCAGCTGAAAGGTGGTAAACCTCAAAATTTCCAATTTTATACTTCATTTCCCGTACCTCCTGTTTTTTGCAGCCTTAACAAAGTGATGAAAAATTGGGTGAGGATTCATGGGGCGTGATTTAAACTCGGGGTGAAATTGAACACCTATGAAAAAGGGGTGGCTTTTGAGTTCAATGATTTCAACGAGGTAACCGTCAGGAGATTCGCCTGCAACTATCATACCATTTTTTTCAAACATCTCTCTATAAACCGGGTTAAATTCGTATCTATGGCGATGTCTTTCCGATATTTCCCTCACATGACCATAGATTTCGAATGTTAGAGTTCCGGGTTTCAAAATAGCAGGATAGGCCCCCTTTCTCAAAGTGCCACCGAGTCTCTTGAGATTCCTCTTCTCAGGTAAAATGGTTATAACAGGGTGTTCTGTATCAGGGACGAACTCCGTTGAATTTGCTCCTTTTAGACCCAGGACATTCCTTGCGAATTCAATGGAAGCCAGTTGCATTCCGAGGCAGATACCAAAGAAAGGTATTCTGTTTTCCCGTGCAAATTTTATTGCCCGTATCTTACCTTCAATGCCACGGTAGCCGAACCCTCCCGGAACCAGTATTCCATCCACATCTGCAAATTCTTCAGTGATGTCCTGGATTTCTTCAAGTTTTTCAGAATCAATGTACTTGAGGTCGACCTTCACATTGTTGGAAACAGAGGCGTGAACAAAGGCTTCAGAAATGCTCTTGTAAGAATCCTTCACATCCACATACTTACCCACAATACCGATTTTTACCTTTTCTCTGAGTTTCAAAAGCGTGTTGACGAAGCTATCCCAGTCTGAGAGGTCAACCTCGGGAGACGGGGACAGATTGAGTTTTTTCAGAATGTTCAGGTCAACTTTCTCCCTGTGAAGAATGAGAGGTGCCTGGTAGATGGTGGGAAGGTCTCTCATTTCAACAACTCTTTCCCTTGGAACATTAGTAAAAAGAGAGATCTTTTCCCTGATCTCGGTCCCGATCTTTTTCTCAGATCGACAGATTATGAGATCAGGCTGGATACCTATTTCTCTGAGTTTCATCACAGAATGCTGTGTGGGTTTTGTCTTGAGCTCTCCTATGGATTTGATGTAGGGAACAAGGGTCACATGGATGAAAAGGGTATTGCCTTCACCATATTCAAGCCTCATCTGTCTAATGGCTTCAAGGAAGGGAAGACTCTCAATATCCCCCACAGTGCCACCAATCTCAACGATTATCACATCTTTTTCGTGTTCCACCAGTTCATTAATTCTCAACTTTATCTCGTCCGTGAGATGAGGGACCACCTGGACGGTCTTACCCAGAAAGTACCCTTCCCTTTCTTTTTTAATGAGGGATTCGTATATCTGACCGGCCGTTGCGTTATTCTTCCGCGACAGGTTCTGGTTTAAAAACCTCTCGTAGTGACCAAGGTCGAGGTCGGTTTCAGCTCCGTCGTCGGTTACAAAGACCTCTCCGTGCTGGAAAGGGTTCATTGTGCCGGGATCAACATTGAGGTACGGGTCAAGCTTCAGGGGTTTTACAGGGTATCCGTGCCTTTTTATAAGAAGTCCTATAGAGGATGTTGCTATACCTTTACCCAGTGAGGAAACGACACCACCTGTTACAAAAATAAACTTTGGCATTTAAAAATTATAAGACATTGGAGGGGAACAAAAAATAATCACAGTTCCTCTGATTGGGGAGGGAACTAAAGCCTCCTCTGTTCCCAAATCCTTCTGAAGAAGGGGGATCATCGTCTCGTAAATTCCCCCTTTGTCAAAAGGGGGACACAGGGGGATTCTTCAAAAATACCCCTTGGTGAAGGGAATCATCCTCTCACAATCCCCCTTCATACGAAGGGGGATCACCGTCTTCCAAAATCCCCTTGGTGAAGGGGAATCGTCCCCCCTCACAATCCCCCTTGGAGAAGGGGGAGACAGGGGGATTGAAAATGAAGCGGTTGACATCCCCCTTTAATTCCCCCTTCTTG
>JALSOY010000036.1 GCA_026986235.1 Caldifarciminota bacterium | reverse complement strand
TGTCATCGATTTCAACCGGGATGGTATCCTTGATCTTTATGTAAGCAGTCCTCTATCAGGAGATGTCGTCTTCTTGTCTGAAGGAAGTTTTGAATTTGTTCCCATGGCCGTTAACTTTATGAGTGATAGAATCATTCCTATTTCCTGCCACAGGAATGTTTTAAGTTACATCCTTCTATCCCGCAACGGTATAAGACTTGCTGAGAAATCCAGGCTTTTGCCGGCACAGATGGTCTCACTTCACAGGGGGAACTTTACGAAAGTTTACCCAGCTGACCTGAACAACGACGGTAACATAGATATCGTAACTCTGGAGAATGGAGGTTTTTTGAAAATCTTCACGAATCTCGAGGATTCTGTTTTTGGACTTGACAATGTACTGGACTTTGATGTGGCAGATTTTGACCTCGATTCTTATCAGGACATCGTTGTCCTCTTCAGTGACCACTCCGTTGGAATCTTGAAAAACAGGGGAAATTTTTCCTTTGAACTCAACAATTACCTCTCCCTCTCTGAGGCGGTCCACAATCCACAGAGTGTCTTTGCCGTGGACATGAACTCTGACCTTCTCACTGACCTTGTCTTTTACAACGGTACTAATCTTGAGATTGCCTACAACTCCGAGGGCGGGGCTCGCACTGTGGGAATAAAGATATATCCCACTTCAAACGCCTGGCTATCACTGGTGAAACTCTACGGATTAAGTGGGGTACAGACACGGATATTCACGGGTGAAGACCTCATTTTTGGAGCAGGAGAAAGAATAGATTCACTTGAAATTTTGTGGCCCGACTCCACTCGCATCACGGTATTTGACATCAAGCCGGATACCTTCTATTCCTTCAACATGGAAGCTCTTTCTTTAAAAGAAAACGAAACCGTGGAAGATACAGGTTTTCTGAAACTTTACCCAAATCCCACCAGTGCACTCGTTTCCCTTGAATACACTGTTGAAAAACCGTGCTTCGTCAAACTTGAGTTGATAAACACAGGTGGCCAGACTCTTTACCTGATAGACTCCGGATACAAAGATGCCGGAGTCCACAGACTGATCTTTAACGCTGAAGACTTTAAGCCCGGGACATACTTCATACGGGCGGTTGTAGGTGAAAAATCTATCCGTAAAAAACTCATCGTTTTGAAATGAATCCGGAAATTTTTAAATTCCTCTTAGAATTTAAAGGTAAAGTTTACCTGGTCGGCGGATACATCAGGGATACTCTGCTCAAAAATGGTTTAAAACTGCCGAAGAATTTCCCTCTCGAGGACGACCCGGGTGACATTGACCTCGTCGTATTCGGTGATCTCCCCGGATTCCTTGAGGGATTCTCCCGAAGATTCACGAAGAAGGTTATAGCTCTCAAGGAAGAAGTCATGGAGTACCGTATAATACTCGGGAAAGACAGCTGGATAGATGTTTCCGGTCCCCGGGGAGAAAACATCCTTGAAGACCTGAGAAGGCGCGATTTTACAATAAACTCAATCGCCCTGGATGTTGAAAACATAAGCGACCTTATAGATCCCACAGGTGGACTAAACGATCTAAGAAAAAGGCTCGTTAGATCTTTTGCAAAAAGTAACATAGTGGAAGATCCTTTAAGGATTCTGAGGGGATTTAGATTGCAGTCGGTACTCTGTTTCAAAATAGAGAATTCTACACTTTCCTGGTTCACAGAAATTTCGCCACAGCTCGGGAAGGTCTCACCTGAGAGGATCAGGTACGAAGTCCTTCGGATATTCGGTGGAAAGTGCCTGCCTGACGCCATCGATCTCATGGCACATACGGGTATTCTTTTCTCACTGTTTCCCGAGCTCCTGCCACTGAAAGAAACGGAGCAGGTTTACCATGGCAGGCAAAATCTTCTGGAGCACACGCTGTTAACTGTGAAAAACCTTCATAACCTTATGTGGAATTTTGTAAGATTAGACTGGCTTGCCCCATACAGGAAGTACTTTGAATCATACTTATCGGACGCTCACTGGCGCGCCCTCATGCTCCTCGGAGCCCTGTTTCATGATGTGGGAAAACCTGATACTCTTACAAGGGACGAGGAGGGTAAAACTCATTTTTACGGACACGATAAGCTGGGGGCAAAGATCGTCGAAAGAATAGCGAAAAGGCTGAGATTTTCAAACTTTGAGAGGGACATCCTCGTGACATTCGTGAAGTCACACATGCATCCACATCTCATCTCGAGGGAAACGGACAGGACGAAGAGGGCGGTAAACAGATTCCTCCGGAAGTTAGGGGATCTTGCGTTTCCCATGATCCTCTTTTCTTTCGCCGATGCCATGTCAAGTCCACCACAGGAAGAGCTTTACGAGGGACACAAAAAACTCTTAAAGATGATGGTGGAAGTAATTGAAGAGAAGTCCAGAAAAAGGGAGAGACTGGTTACGGGACACGACCTCATAAACATGGGTTTTGAACCTTCTCCTATTTTCAAAAAGATTCTTGAAGAAATCGACGATCTTTTTGCGGAGGGTGTAATAAGAACAAGGGAGGAAGCTCTAAAATACATTGAGGAAAACTGGCTTGTAAAGGGAGGGAAGAGATGAAAGTTGCAGTAATTTCTGATACCCACGACAACAAAACGGCCATTAAGGAGGCCTTCAGAATTATAGAGTCAAAGGGCATAAAACTTACCTTCCACCTTGGAGACATTGTCTCTCCATTCGTGGCTGATTTTATCAGGGAAGTCTATTCAGGAAGGTTGATCGTTCTCCTGGGGAACAACGACGGCGAGAAGTTTTTTCTGAAAAAGAAGTTTGAGGGTAACGGTTTTGAGCTCAGAGAGTTGAAGCCTGTAAAGTTAGAAATTGGGGGGAGAAGGGTTATTCTAATGCACGAGCCCATAGAAGTGGAGTCTCTTGCCAGATCCGGTGACTTCGATGTCATTCTCTACGGCCATCTCCATAGAGTTGACAACAGGACGGTGGAAAACACATTGATTTTGAATCCGGGCGAGGCATGTGGTTACCTCACTGACAGAAGGACATTTGCCATCCTTGATCTTGAAAATCTGAGGGCGGAGGTGATGGAGTTCTGAAATACCAGTTCACATTTGCCGACATCCTCGTGATCTCGTTTTTAATCATATTTTCCATAAGGGGACTCCTCCGTGGTCTGATTAAGGAGGGATTTTCACTTGTAGGATTTTTTGGCGGGATAGTGGTGGGTATTAATTACAATGAGCTCGTTTATAAGGTCTTCAGGGATTTCCACATAGAAAATCCCATTATGCACAGGGTTGTTGGATTTTTTGCAATCTTCATTGCCTTCGTCTTTGTTACTTACATCCTGGGAGAGATAATGCACAGGCTTTTCAGGGCACTTGCCCTGTCCACGATAGACAGGTTACTGGGGTTTGCGGTTGGTGCAGTTGAAGGATTTTTGCTCGGAGGATTCACCATCTTTATACTCTCAAAGATACCGGTTCTCCAGGAGCTTGTGACAGGAGGGGAAATAGCCCGATTCGTCCTTTCGCTGTTCGGAGAGGTTTTAAAAAAGGTCTGAATCTTTAATTTCTTACCAAATTCGTCAGTTTTGTTTTATACTAAAGGCTCAAAAAGGAGGTACAGGAGATGAAACTTTTTATAGATACAGCAGACTTAAAGGAGATAAGGGAGATAGCGAGCTGGGGCATAATTGAGGGTGCGACGACGAATCCCACCCTGATTTCGCAGCAGGAAGGGCATCCCCACGAGATCCTGAGACAGATCTGTGAGATCGTAAATGGTCCCGTTTCGGCAGAAGTTGTTTCACAGGATTGTGAGGGTATGGTTGAGGAGGCCAGGGAACTCTCGAAGATCCATAAGCATATCGTGATCAAAATTCCCTTCGGTATAGAGGGCCTCAAGGCAGTAAAGAAACTTTCAGAAGAAGGGATAAGGACCAATGTAACCCTTGTATTTTCTCCTTCTCAGGCTCTCATGGCGGCGAGGGCAGGGGCGAGTTTCATCTCCCCATTCGTGGGAAGGCTTGACGACATTTCCAACAACGGGATGGAAATCGTTGCGCAGATCGTGGACATATTCAACAACTATCCGGACATAAAGACTCAGGTGATAGTGGCATCAATCAGGCACCCCATGCATGTGGTGGAAGCTGCCCTGATAGGTGCGCCCATTGCAACAGTCCCGCCAAAGGTACTGAGGCAGATGGTTAAACATCCACTGACTGACATAGGTATCGAGAGATTCTTGAAGGACTGGGAAAAGGTGAAAGACCGCTTGAAATAGGAGGTCTGCATGTCGAAATCGAGAACTGGGGCACTGTTTTTACTTCTCGCAGGTATCCTTTTATCAGGAACCATCGAGGATTCAAGAAGAAATGCCATAGTAAAGGCTGCTGAAAAGGTGGGGCCGTCGGTTGTCTCAATATCCGTACTCTCACACAGGGTCGTGGCGAGGAGCCCGTTTTTCGAGTTCTGGGGCGATTTCTGGAGAGACTTTTTCCCGCCTGAGTACTTCAGGGAAGAGGTGCAATCTCTGGGATCCGGGATCATCTTTGACAGCAGGGGTTACATACTTACAAACCAGCATGTGGTGGAGAATGCAGAGATAATAAAGGTGACACTTCCGGATGGTAGAACCTTTGACGGTGAGCTTGTAGGAGCAAGCGAAAAGCTTGATGTTGCCGTTGTCAGAATCAAAGGCAAAAATTTACCAGAAGCTCCCATCGGCAATTCAGATACCCTGTACATCGGTGAATGGGCCATAGCCATAGGAAACCCTCTGGGATTCCTGCTTGAAGACCTTCAACCTACGGTTACTGTCGGCGTCATATCCGCAGTTCACAGAACCATAAAGGAAAAGGAGGGCGGGAGACTTTACAGGGACATGATACAGACAGATGCCGCTATAAATCCGGGAAATTCAGGCGGTCCCCTGGTAAACAGCCTCGGTGAGGTTATAGGGATAAATACCTTTATCTTCTCCAAGTCCGGTGGCTCAGAAGGAATGGGCTTTGCCATACCAATAAACACTGCAATTAAGGTGGCAAGGGAGATCATAAATCACGGGAAAGTCCGGGAAGGTTATATAGGCGTTTATGTACAGAATCTCACCCCTGATCTGAAAAAGGCCCTCGGGTACAGAAAACTCTACGGGATCCTCGTTTCTTCCGTCGACCCTGAAAGCCCGGTGCATTCCAGGCTAAAGGAGAGTGACATCGTTGAAAAAATCAACGGCCGCTTTATCTACAATACAGGTGACTGGGAAGACTTCACTTATGCCCTCGTACCCGGAGATACATTGAGGATGAAGGTGTTCAGAAATGGAAGAGAATTTGAAATCAAAGCCGTGGCAGTGGAGATAAAGGAACGCGGGGAATTCGTCAAGGAATTTGGCGTCACTGTCACGAAGGTCACCCCTTACTACATCCACAAGTTCAACCTCACCACAAGTGAAGGCCTTGTGGTCCTGAAAGTAAAAGAGGGATCAGTAGCAGACAGGATCGGCCTCCAGCGTGGTGATGTTCTTCTTTCCATTAATGGCGTTAAAATAGAATCTCCGGGGGACATCAAAAAAGGTATCAGGAGGGCCAGAAGGAAAGGATTTCTGCACATAGTCATCAACAGGGGTGGTAGTATTTATCAGGCCACCGTTGGATTTTAGTTATGGAAGATAGAACTATTAAAATAAAAGTAGGCCTCACGGTCATCGCAGGACTCCTCATCCTGATCCTTGGATACTACTGGCTCAGAAATTTCCAGCTCAGAAAGGAGTACCACTATTACAGAGTGAAGTTCAAAAAGATCGGATGGGTAAACAAAGGGGACCTCGTCACTGTCATGGGTGTACCCAAGGGGAGGATAGAGGACATACAGCTCTACGGCGACAGCGTGATAATCGTGGCAAAGCTTGAGGATGTTCGGCTCAGAGAGGGAGCAACCGCCACACTCGTTAGCCTTGGTATCATCGGCCAGATGAGGCTGTCCTTTACACTCGGAAGTGGACACCCTCTGCCCGATTACACCACTATCGAGGGTAAAACACAGAAGGATATGGGCGAGGTAATCTCCGAAATGGGATACCTGCTGGCGTCCTCTGACTCCCTTATAACCTACGGGATAAAGTTAATGAATCAGACTTCAGAGGCCCTGAAGGTGGCATCCCAGAAGGTCATAACATCTTCTGAAAAAGTGGACAGTCTCGTGGTAACACTCACTCTCCTGATGAAAGACTTAAGGCTCACAATAAGGGATCTCTCCCCCCAGATAAAAAGAACCATTGCAGGCGCTGACACCACATCGAAAAAACTTGACAAACTCGTTTCCGACCTGGATTCCCTCACCCTCGTAATCCTCTCAGGCAGAGGCAGTATCGGTAAGCTGGTGGAAAATGACTCTCTCTATCGTGAAATTGACTCAACGCTGAAGAGTTTGAGAGAACTTATTGAAGACATAAAGAAGCATCCACACAGGTATGTCCAGATCAAAATCTTCTAAGAAAACGAAGTTTGTGTGCAGTTCCTGCGGTTACGAAAGTGCAAGGTGGCTCGGCAGGTGCCCATCCTGCGGCGCCTGGAATACCTTCGTTGAAGTAAGGGATAGCTCCAGAAAAAGCTGGCTCGTGGAGGCAGAAGAGCCGAGACCCGTAAAACTCCGGGAGGTAATGTCCATCAAAAGAGAGAGGATACCCGTGGGAATGGGTGAAGTGGACAGGGTATTGGGTGGAGGTATCGTACCAGGATCCATGATTTTGATAGGGGGCGAACCGGGTATAGGGAAGTCCACCCTTCTCCTTCAGATCGCACACAGACTCGCCTCAAAGGGTGCAAAGGTCCTCTATGTAACGGCTGAGGAATCCCTTGAGCAGATGGGTGAGAGGGCAAGGAGACTTGGTATAGATGGTGAAAACATCTACATCCTTGCCGAGTCAGAAGTAAGAACTATAATATCACGGGTAGAGGAAATCTTCCCGGAAGTTCTCTTTATCGATTCTATCCAGACCGTTTACCATCCGGATCTCACATCGGCACCGGGCTCCGTGTCTCAGGTGAGGGAGTGTGCTGCAGAGTTTATGAGACTTGCAAAATCCAGAAAAATTGCCACCTTCCTTGTTGGCCATGTAACCAAGGATGGCTCACTCGCAGGTCCCAGGACTCTTGAACACATGGTGGATGCGGTAATCTACTTTGAAGGTGAAAGACAGCTTGGTCTCAGGATACTGAGGAGTGTAAAAAACAGGTATGGCTCAACAAACGAAATCGGGGTCTTTGAAATGGAAGAGCGTGGGCTGGTAGAGGTTACAAACCCCAGTGCCCACTTCCTGAGTGAAACAAATGAGGAAAGAATGGGCGTAGCCGTAATCTCCCTCTTAGAAGGGGTGAGACCCATCCTGGTGGAAGTACAGGCCCTCGTGGCACCCACCGCCTACGGTATGCCACAGAGAAACACGACGGGATTCGATCCGCGAAGACTGTCCATGATCCTGGCCGTACTTGAAATAATTACGGGATACTCCTTGAGAAATTCTGACATTTTCGTTAACATAACAGGAGGGATCAGGGTAACGGAAAGTGGTGGAGATCTGGGAGTGGCAATGGCCATTATCTCTTCATTCAGGCGGATTCCATTGCCACCTGGATCTATCTTCATAGGAGAACTGGGACTGGGAGGTGAGATAAGAGTAGTAAAGGGAATTCAAAGAAGGCTTGATGAAGCCAGCAGGCTCGGTTTCCAGACTGCATATATCCCTCATACTTCCGTTGAATCTCGGGACATTAAGATAGTGAAAATCAAAAACATAGAGGAGGCGATTCAATCATGCGTTGGTTGACAGCGATTAGAATTTTATTCTTTTTCATCTTCACCTTTGTCGTATCTGAAATAATCATAAGGCTTGGCTACGGCATTACAATAGGCGTTGCCGGCGGCATTATCACCGCTATTGCCCTTCTGGGGCTCGAATACTTCATCGTAAGAAAAAGGTCAAGAGATGTGCTTGCCCTTTTTACGGGCATTACTGTGGCCCTCATTACGGCAAATCTCCTGGCTTTCTTTATAACAAAAGCTGACATTCTGGCAAGTGTCAAACCATATGTTTACATCCTTCTCAACATCCTTATCCTCTACCTCTTTGGTAGCTTCGCGTATCACAAAAGGGAAGAGCTCAAATTCCTTGACATTTTTTATCATAAAAAGGGATACACGAGGGGCAGGGTGCCCCCGAAAATCGTGGATACCAGTGTAATCATTGACGGGAGAATCCTCGGCATCGCAAAAACCGGTTTCCTCGAGGGTGAGGTAATCGTTCCGAAATTCGTCCTCAGGGAACTTCAAAGGATTGCAGATGCAAAGGATCATGCAAAAAGGACCAAAGGACGCCGTGGCCTGGATGTCCTGAAGGAGCTCCAGCAAATTCCTGACTTCCACCTCATCATATCCTCAGAAGATGTTCCCCGCGTAAAGGAGGTGGATCATAAGCTCATAGAGCTTGCAAAGAGGAAAAAGGCCAAGATTCTGACCATAGATTACAACCTGAAAAAACTCGCCGACATACAGGGTGTCAGGGTTCTAAACATAAACGAGCTTTCAAAAGAGTTGAAGCCCATTCTCGTTCCCGGTGACATAATCCATGTAAAGGTTCTCAAACAGGGTAAGGAAGAGGACCAGGGTATAGGATACCTTGAGGACGGAACCATGGTGGTTGTGGAAAATGGAGTTGACTACATCGGTGAAGAGCTCGAATGTTCCGTAATTTCTGTTTTACAGACAGATGCAGGGAGAATGATATTTGCAAAGCCAAGAAGGGTCCTGCAGAAGGCAAAAAATGGGCATCACCATCAGGATCGTAACAGATAACTATGTTTTTGGTGGGGAATTCCGTGCGGAGCACGGCTTTTCTGCAATCGTTGAGAGGGAGGGAGTGAGGATAATTTTTGATTTTGGGAAGACTGCAGAGGTTTTCAGGCATAACTTTCTTTTAACGGGTGTGGAGGCGGATGAAATTGACTTCGGGGTGATAAGTCACGGGCATTATGATCATACGGGGGGCGTGGCGGAGCTTTTGAAGCTCCGCCACGCCCCCCTCAAAATCTTCGCACACCCCAGCATCTTCTCAAACAGGTTCGCCATGGAACCCGGCGGTAACCTCAGATACATAGGAATTTACTGGTCAAAACACTACCTCGAAGGCCTCGGCGCACATTTCGAGTTCACCACCCAACCCGTTGAAATCTCACCGGGCATCTGGGCCTCCGGCCCCATCCCGCGCCACCTTGGATTTGAAGGACGGTCACCAAAGTTCAAACGCATGGAAAACGGGAAACTCGTAGAGGACACTATACCAGACGACCAGGCACTGTTTGTAAAAACACTTGAGGGACTGCTGGTTATAACAGGCTGCTGCCACTCAGGTATCCTTAACACCCTTGATCACGCAAAAAAGGTTACAGGTACTACCAAAATCAGACTGGTCGTTGGGGGAACACATCTTGCAGGGTACGAGACCCGGAAGCTCAAATCCCTCTTCGAGGAACTTGAAAAGTTTGATGTCGAAGAGTTCAGATTATCCCATTGTACGGGCCTTATACCGTTTGCAGAACTTTACAAAAAGTTACCCGGTAAGGTGAAACCCACAAAAGCTGGAGACATCATAGAAATTGGCTGACCTTTCCGTTGAAATCACAGGAATAAGGTTCAAAAACCCCATCTTTGTCGCATCGGGAACATTTGGCTATGGTCTCGAACTGAAAGATTCCATCCCTGTCGATAAAATAGGTGCAATTGTTACAAAGGGATTGACCATAAACCCAAAGATCGGGAATCCTCCTCCGAGACTCGTAGAAACCCCATGTGGTCTTATCAATTCCATCGGTCTTGAAAACATAGGGATACGGGAGTTCGTAGAAAAGAAACTGCCGGATCTTAAAAAACTCGGGGTAAGGATCGTCGCAAATATTTCAGGAGATAGCGAATGGGACTACTTTGAGGCAGTTGAAATTGCTGATGATGCCGACGGAATCGACGCCATTGAGTTAAATGTCTCCTGTCCCAATGTGGAAAAGGGAGGGATGGAGTTCGGGAGAAATGTAAAAATGCTCGAGGAACTCGTATCAGGGGTCAGGAGAAGAACCGGAAAACCCCTATGGGTAAAGATCACTCCCAACTTCGTTGACATAGTTGATGAGGCCAGAGCGGCTGTAAACGGAGGTGCTGACGCCATAAGTGCCATCAACACCCTTCTTGGAATGCATGTTGATGTTCAAAAGAAAAGCTTTACCATAAAACGCAAATTCGGTGGTCTCTCCGGCCCTGCAATCCGTCCCATCGCACTCTATGTTGTATGGAAACTCGTTAATTCAATAGATGTACCTGTGATCGGCATTGGTGGCATTGATTCTCTTGACGCAGCCCTTCAGTTCTTTATGGTCGGCGCACGCGCCGTTCAGATTGGAACGGCCAACTTTGTCGATCCTTTAACTTCTATAAAAATCGTATCTGAACTGAACGATTATCTCGATAAAAACGGATACGGCTCCATCCAGAATATCGTTGGAATTCTGCATTAAAACCTTTTGATCACGAATATGTCCATGTGGGTTAAACCCAGAGGGTTACGGGTTTTGACCACAAACTCCCAGTTTTTCACCCTCGCATCCATCAGAAACCTGTAATTTAAGAAAGAGGAAGTCTCCCACTGATCAACAAAACGATCTCTGTAGCTGGCATAGCCGCTCATCAGGATACCACCAATGGAGAGGCTGCGAACCACCCTGAAAATCGCTGCAATACTCACAGAGGGTACCACCCTCGTGATTTCACCTGAACCCAGATAATGTTTAAGATTCATTTCCCTTCTGAAATAAAGGGTATCTCTATGGGTGTACCCCTGTGAACTGGTATCGTATTCAAATGTTCTGTACTGAGCCTCAAATTCACGGGAGCCAGAAAAATTTGCATCAAGATACTCAATTCCCAGGTCAACATACAGATTGAAGTTTTCGGTTAAATCGTATGAGTTTCCGGCGTTTAACATGAGGCGTCTGTAAGAGAGGAAAAATTTGGGATCGCCATAAACAAGGCCCTTAATACGGGATACCGATTTACGGAATGTGTATTCTGTGTCACTGCTCGTTGTGTCGTAGAGCCAGGAGAGGGAGTTTCTCACTGTATTGTCTTCATAAACAATGGGGAGGCCACCTTTTAAACTTTCAAAGAAGATGGAACCTTTGAAATCGGGATGGTCAAAAAATACACCGCTCTGGAAACCAACAATGGATCCCTGAACACCACCGGTTTCTATCTGGCTAAAAGAAGCAGTATCCCACTTAGCTGAAGTGTGAGAGTTGTCCTCTCTATAAAAATACCTGGAGAGATCGATCCGGTAACTCGATTGATTAAGAAGGCTCCGTGAGAACACGGCTACCCCGAATACAGGGTACATCCTGAAATTCTTTAGGGAGAGACTGGCACCGATTTTGAATATGTAAAGGTTATCCTTTCCCTGGTCACTCAGGCTGTGTTCCTGATCCGTTACCGAAATATACTTATACCCGGAGTCGCCGTTTTCATAGGATGATTTTACAATGGACTTACCAAGATCCAGCCCACTTTCTGACAGTACATCGATACCAAGTCCAAGAGAAAAGTCGTTACCGAACTTCCTGAATAATGCTGCCGTCATGTAAGTATTACCCTGCTTATTTAAAATTTCGATTTTAGAGGTGTCGTATCCCCTGGAGGATGTGGTGAACGACTTGAAGGTTCTGTCTGATGTCACGGAAAAGGCAAATCCGTAGTTACCGGACAATCTGGTAAACATTACACCGTTGGTCGGAGCAACGAGGTTTAAGTGAAAAAGATCCGGGTCAACAAATCTAAAATCCTTTCGTGGTGCACTTCCCTCATAATGGAAAAAGAACCCCACTCTGGAAGATGAATTCTCAAGGAAAACGGGATTTGCCGTCCATCCCATGGTTTCATTTTCCACAATTCCCTGGAGGTTGTCTCCATATATCAGAAACGGATTACCGGTTACAAAACCTATTAGTGTTAATATTGCAACAACCATTTCACACCTCCTGTTACCATACTGCAAAAATATTAAAGCCTCTTTATTTTGAATACAACCCTGTTCGGAGGAAGCTTTCATCGTTTTTTCAGAGGGGATTTCACGAAACAAAAATCCCCCTTGATCCCCCTTTTGACAAAGGGGGATTTTTACGACCAAAATCCCCCTTCTTCAGAAGGGGGACTAAGGGGGATGATTACCACTTCCCTTGACAACTACAATTTAACTCTTTAAGCTTGAAAAGCTTACAAAAACCCGAGGGAGAGGTACTATGGATTTAACCACGAAGGAATATACAAATGTAACCTATATATCGGGTCCGATCTTAATCGTAGAAAAGGCAAAGGAGCTGTCATACGGCGCCCAGGTGGAGATCCTCATAGGTGAGGATCAGAAAAAGTCCGGACAGGTCCTCGAAGTTACAGAAGATTACGCGGTAATTCAGGTCCTCGAGGGAACTCTGGGACTTGATGTAAAGACCACCAGAATCAGGCTTCTTGAAGATGTGGTCCGTTTTGGCGTCTCCCGTGACATGATTGGCCGTATATTCAACGGCAGAGGGGAACCGATTGATGGACTGCCACCTGTAATTCCGGAAAAGAGGTTGCCAATTATCGGGTTACCGATAAATCCCATAGCCAGGAACAAGCCCTCCGACTTTATACAGACAGGGATCTCGGCAATAGATGGATTTAACACACTCGTTCGCGGTCAGAAACTCCCGATCTTCTCAGGAGCGGGTCTGCCTGCCAACGAGATTGCTGCAATGATCATCAGAAATGCAGAGGTGAGAGGTGAAGGAGAGGAATTCCTGGTTGTATTCGGCGCAATTGGAATAACTCAGAGGGAGTACACTTACTTCGTTCAGGAATTTGAAAAAACAGGTGCCCTCTCCAAACTCATTGCCTTTATCAACCTTGCAGACGATCCAACAATAGAAAGGCTACTTACCCCGAGATATGCCCTCACCGTTGCAGAGTACTTCGCATTTGAGCTCGACTACCATGTACTTGTGATCCTTACGGATATGACCAACTACTGCGAGGCGCTCCGTGAAATAGGAGCAGCAAGGGAAGAAGTTCCGGGACGCCGCGGCTACCCAGGGTACATGTACACTGATCTTGCCACGATTTACGAGAGGGCAGGAAGAATCAAAGGGAAGAAGGGATCAGTTACCCAGATCCCCATTCTCACCATGCCCGACGACGATATGACTCACCCGATACCTGACCTCACAGGCTACATCACTGAAGGTCAGATCGTGCTCTCCCGTGAACTCCACAGGATAGGCGTTTTTCCCCCGATAGATGTTCTCCTCTCCCTTTCAAGACTGATGAACCTTGGAATCGGGAAGGGGAAGACCAGGGAAGACCACAGAGAACTTGCCAACCAGTTATACGCCTCTTACGCGAGGGGAAAGGACATGAGGAGGCTGGTCGCTATAGTGGGTGAAGACGCACTCTCAGAAATTGACAGAAAGTACCTGAAGTTTGCAGATAGATTTGAATGGGAGATGATAAACCAGGGGGAGAAGGCAAGAACTATAGAGGAAACCCTCGCCGTTGGGTGGGAACTCCTGTCCATGTTCCCGAAATCAGAACTTTCGAGGATCAGAAGGGAGTACATAGAAAAGTACCTCCCGCAGAAAAAAACAGAGGAATGAGAAAGGTCCTGCTCCTTGCCCTCGCTCTCCCGCTGTTTGCCACCAAGTATGCGGGAGAGATTTTTTATATAAGTCCCCATGTAAGAGCCGAGGGCTTTGGTGGAGTGGCGGTTCCCCTCGGTTCCTCTCCCTTCGGGTTTTTCTCAAATCCCGCCATAGTGGAGGGGAATAATATTCTCTTCAACTACTCCTCTCTTTACAGCGGACTTGCGAGCTTTAACTTTTTTGGATTTTCAAAAGAAAACTTCCTGGGACACGATACGGATCTCGGAGTGAGTGTTGCCCTGATCACCTCATCTGACATCAAGCAAACTGCCCTCCTGGACACAGCGAGGGGTGTCACGGAGGGTAACATCTACATCAAAGAAAGGCTCACCTTCAGATCCACTCTCTTCAGTGCAGCCTTTGCAAAAAACTGGAGGTCCACGAGGATTGGACTAAAAGCGAAGGTATTTAACGAGAATCTTGGTGTGACCTCGGGCACGGGCTTCGGAATAGATGCGGGTCTTTTCTGGCATAAGGGACCTTTGTCGGTGGGTGCGGTAATCAGGGACCTCACAGGCACGCCCATAGTGTGGAGATCACACAGGGAATACATATATCCTTCAATACAAACAGGTGCCACATATCTTGTAAAGGGTCATTTACTTCTTGGAACCCAGTTCGACCTCCTTTTTGAGGGCAGAAAGGTAAGTTCCACCTATTCCGTTGGTCCTTTTTCCATGGATACTCACTTTGGTTTTGAGTACATAATTGGAAAAGCTTCAGGTGTCAGGGTAGGGATTAACCGCGGGAACATGACATTTGGTGCAGGCTTCCAATTCAAAAAACTGACATTTAACTACGGTTACACCTCCCATTCCAGCCTTGGATCAACCAGCAAATTTTCAGTTGCCATCAGAATTTAAAAGAACGGAAATTTTCAGGAAACTTATCCACATTTCCGGGGTAATCGTACCCCTGTCCTATTATTTTCTCCCTGTTGGAGTCATAAAAATCCTTCTGGCATCTGGCTTCGCCGGTTTTCTCGTCGCTGATGTTGTAAGACTCAAGTTCAAACCCGCAGGGAAAGTTTTTATGCTCGTTTTTGGTAAACTAATAAGGGACTACGAAAAAAAGAGGCTTACGGGCGCAACTGTACTTGCCGGGTCCTCCCTTTTCGTCACATTTGCCTTTCCCCGTGAGACCGCGGTACTCGTCCTATTTTTTACCACACTGAGCGACGGGGTATCAACAATAATAGGACAGACCCTCGGAAAACACAGGCTTTACGGAAGAAAAACAGTTGAAGGAACTTTATCGTTCCTTGCAGTTTCTGTTATAATTGCACTACTTTATCATGGAATCCCGCTTTATCAAAGAATGCTGGCGGCATTTTTTGCAACAGGGGTTGAACTTTTCGTGTCAAGATGTGACGACAACATTGCGATTCCTCTTGGAACCGGTCTGTTTATTGAAATTTTAAAATCTTTTACAACGGGAGGTTAGAAACATGAGGAAAGGATTTGCACTCCTTATGCTGGTTGCAGTTTCACTTGTAGGTGCCAGTTACAGAAATCTCGAAAAGGAGGCTCGGGATCTGGCAAAGAAGGGGATGTATCAGAGGGCGGTGGAACTTTACAAAAGGGCCGTAAACGATAAAGACATACCGAGAAAGGAGAAGTTCGAACTGCTCCTCGAAATTGCGGACATCTCCCTTGATAAACTCAACCAGCCAGACTCGGCACTCCACTATGTGCTCGAGGCCAAAAGTCTATTTTCAGACAAGTTTTCCCGCATGGACGAGGTTTATTACAGACTTGGTGTCATATACGAGGCACTCGGCAGGTATGTGGACGCCGCGAAAAGTTATGAAAAAGTGGCGACGAGGTACAGAAACAGCAAGTACTACGAAGATGCCCTCGACGGTGTTGAAAGGTGCTTTAAGAAGAACTTTAAAGAGTATGTGGCCGTGGTGGACGGTGAACCGATAACAAAACTCGAATTTGACGAACAGATTGAAAAACTTCCACCCTTTGCAAGAAAGAGGTACGAAACTCCTGAAGGTAAGAAAGAACTTTTGAACATTCTCATAGAGAGAAAACTCATGGTAAAGGAGGCGGAAGCGAAAAAGCTGTACCTGAAATCCAGTGTAAGAAAACAGCTTGAAGACGCAAGGGCGCGGATCCTCCAGCGTGCACTTTACGACGAAGAGGTGAAAAAGAATGTAAAGGTGAGCGAAGACGAAGTAAAAAAGTATTACAAAGAACACAGGGACGAATTTAAGGTTCCAGGCAAAGCCACCGTGAGAAGGATAGTGGTCAAGGATAAAAAACTTGCTGAAGAAATATTGAAAAAGATCCGGAGCGGAGCACCCTTTGATTCACTTGCCATGAAATACTCCATCACCCCGGAGGCCAAAAAGGGTGGTCTTTTGAATGGAATCACATCCCGTGCCCGACCGAAAGAGCTTGCCACCTGGGCATTTAAACTCAAACCCGGTGAAGTATCCGATGTAATACCCCTCTCAGACGGAAACTACATGATTCTGAAGGTGGAAAAAATTGAGCCTCCAAGATACAAGACACTTGAAGAGGTTAAACTCCTCATCATGAACAGGTTGAAAAGGCAAAAGGAGCGTGAGCTCTGGGAAAAGTTCAAGAAAGAACTTTACAGGAGACACGAGGTCAAAATATTAATTGACACCACTGGAGTTAATGAAAAGAAAAAAGGGTAAAGTCCTGTTTTTCGACGACAACCGTGGGAGGGGAGTGGTTAAAATTCTCGATTCAGGAGAAAGGTTATCTTTTGACTATAAGCACATTAAAATGGAAGGTTTTAAAATCCTCTACGAAGGGCAGATCGTCACAGTAGAAATGGAAGGGGATACAGTAACTGTGGTTCCGGAGGAAGAAGATGGGAATTAAGTTTGAGGTTCTCTACGAAGATAGAAAGACAGGAGCAAGGGTTGGCAGGATTACCACAGAAAGGTATTCCTTTGAGACCCCGGCCTTCATGCCTGTCGCCACCCAGGCAACCGTCAAAACCATGATGCCCAGAGACTTAAAGGAGATTGGAGTTGACATCATCGTTTCCAACACTTACCACCTCCACCTTAGACCGGGAGAAAAGTTGATCAAAGAGGCGGGTGGAATTCACAGTTTTATGAGCTGGGAGAGGGGGATTCTCACAGATTCAGGTGGATTTCAGGTCCACAGTCTTGCAGACCTGAGAAGGGTGACAGAGGATGGTGTGGAATTCAGGTCTCACATTGATGGGAGCACCATATTTTTTTCACCGGAAAAGGTCATGGAGATAGAAAGGGACATCGGAGCCGACATCATCATGATCTTTGATCACCCTTCCCCTTATCCCGTAACCAGAAAACAGGCTCAAAGAGACCTTGAACTTACACTGAAATGGGCAAAAAGGGCAAAAATCCATAAAGAAAAGATAGGTTCCGATCAGGCACTCTTCGGAATCGTTCAGGGCAGCACCTACATAGATCTCAGAAAGGAAGCGGCTTATGAACTTTTGAAAATCGGATTTGACGGTTATGCACTTGGGGGTCTTGCCCTCGGTGAACCAAAGGTGGAAAGGGACAGGGTATTAGAAGAGATCACTCCCCTGCTCCCCCGGGAAAAACCCCGGTATGTCATGGGAGTTGGATATCCTGAAGACATCGTTACAGGTGTCCTTTACGGTGTTGACATGTTTGACTGTGTGCTGCCCACAAGGAATGGGAGAACAGGCTCCCTGTTCACATCTGAAGGTAAGCTCGTTATAAAGAATGCAAAATACAGCAGGGATTACACACCACCTGATCCCCGGTGCGGTTGCTATGTATGTAAAAATTTTACGAGGTCATACATCAGACACCTTTTTAACACCGGTGAGGTACTGGCCGCCGTTCTATCTACCTACCACAACATCCATTTTTACATTTCTCTTATGAAAAAGATCCGGGAGACTATAAAAGGCGGCTACTTCGCTGAGTGGGCAGAGGACTTCCTGAATTCCTACAGCAGTAGATAATCCAGGGTCTTTCTTCATCGGGGGATTTTTCACGACCATAATCCCCCTTCTTCAGAAGGGGGACTAAAGGGGGATGGTTTCCGCTTTTTCAATCCCCCTAAATCCCCCTTCTCCAAGGGGGATTTTTGAGAATTCCTCTCCCTCAGCAAGGTGACTCAAGGGGGATGATAACCGAAAAATCATCTCTATATGCAAATTAAGTTGAAAAAGAAAAATGCTTTTCGAACACCCTCCCCTGTTACTTGACTTTACCGTACGAAGTTAATAGAATTTTGACCAATTATGGCCCTTTTCCTGATTTTACAGCTCATAAGTACAGGTGGAATATACGGTAAGCATTTCACTCTACCCATTGTACCCAGAGACATGACATACGGTGAATACAAAGTCCTTACCTGGGAAATGGGCTATGAAGATTACCTTTTTTCGTCGTTTATTCCAGGATACATGCACTTTATGCTCGACAGGAAGAAAACTGCGTTCGCAATAGTATTTTCCCGCCTCATATCCACTGCCGTTATGGTTTACGGA
>JALSOY010000035.1 GCA_026986235.1 Caldifarciminota bacterium | reverse complement strand
CAAATGTGGTGTTTGTACCATCAGTCCATCCCATTTGAAGGAAGAAGTATATGACAAGAGGGTGGGAATTGGACGAAAAATGATCGAATGTGATCGCCGTAACTTTTGCCTTTACTGGAGGGTAGCCCCACGGGACATCATTCTCGTCCCAGAATGCGGTATCAACTTCTGCATTGGCAGCAGGGAACATCCACCTGCCAGGATCTGAAGGAATTAAATTGTCGTACCAATCTCTCGTCTGACCACTCCACATAATGTGGGGATAATCCTCTCCGTTGTAGAAAAACGCCACATTTCCGTCGGCAATGGCAAGGGAACAGACGACTGCAATAACATGATGAGTGGAATTCAAACCGGACCAGACTATAGAATCAACCATAACGGAACCCGGGGGCCCCGTTACATCATCCGAGGATATAGTCCCCGGAAACGCACCATACATGTTCCCCAGCAGTAAAGCCAGGACTATGACTACTAACTTCTTATACATAACTAACCCCCCTTTTGTTTTTCCCGTTTCAGGAATTTTATTTGAAAGATCTGTTCCAATAATTAACTGATTCTCCCTATTTGTCAAGCTTTTGTGGAGGGTGTTCGAAAAGTATTTTTCTTAATTCGCGGATAGAGTTGATTTTACAGTTATCACCCCTTTTTAGCCTTTTTCCAACGAATAGGGGGTTCTCAAAAATCCCCCTTGGAGAAGGGGGGCTTAGGGGGATTGAATTTCAATCAAAAAACATTCTCCTTTAGTTCCCCCTTCTGAAGGAGGGGGATTTTTCGAACAACCTCACAGCGGGTTATGTGGAAAACTCCTCCTTTTGAAGTTAAAAAGTTCCACTGACTCAAACCACATTGCTATTTCCAGAAGAACCTCTTCAATGATATCCTCCTCTAAAAATATTGGAAAGTTATCCACTTTTACGACGATACCCCCGCTGTATTGGCGAAATACCATGGGCAGATTTATTCCTCTTCTTTTAACAATCAGAAGTGCACTGGAATCCGAAAGGTATGCCCCGTGTTCAGTCAGTTTATTAAAAACAAATTCTTTATCCTGATGAATAACTAAATGGGCCACCTTCAGATCATCACGAGTTCTTTGTAAGCACCAAAGACAGACTTTAGAGTGCTAACGATCTCACCCTCGGTGGCGTAAACTCTGACGGCATCAATGATGTAAGGCATAAGATTCCTGTTCGTCTCAGCTGCCTCCCTGAGCCTCTTTAAAGCATTCTGTACAGCGGTGTTGTCCCTTTCCTCCTTGACTTTCCTCAGAAAGGCTATCTGCTCTGGTTCAACATCAGGATCAATGTAAAATCTGGGAATTTCAATCTTTTCTTCTGGATCCGCATACTTGTTGATTCCCACCACAACATATTCACCGGCTTCAACCCTTCTCTGGTAATCGTAAGCGGCGTCTGCAATCTCTTTACGGAAGAAACCGATTTCAATTCCCTTTAAAACGCCGTCAAGGAAGGATCCGTCACCGAATTCGAGGATTTTATCAAAGTATTTATAGGCCTCCTCTTCCATTTTGTCCGTGAGTGCCTCGATAAAGTAGGAGCCTGCAAGGGGATCAATAGTATTTATCACACCTGTCTCTTCAGCTATTATCTGTTGAGTTCTCAGGGCGATTTTTACAGCCTTTTCTGAGGGCAGCTGAACTGCCTCGTCAAACGAGTTGGTGTGCAGGGACTGGGTACCACCAAGCACTGCCGCAAGGGCCTCGTAAGCGGTTCTCACTATGTTATTTTCAGGCTGCTGGAGGGTCAGGGAACAACCAGCCGTCTGGGTATGGAACCTCAACCTCCAGCTCTCCGGCTTTTTTGCCCTATAGCGATTTTTCATCTCACGCGCCCATATCCTTCTCGCTGCACGGAACTTGGCAATTTCCTCAAAGAAGTCCATATGAGAGTTAAAGAAGAAAGATAATCTGGGGGCAAAGTCATCTACATTGAGTCCAGCTCTTATTCCTGCCTCCACATAGGCGAAACCGTCTGCAAGAGTAAATGCCAGCTCCTGAACAGCCGTTGATCCCGCCTCCCTTATGTGATAACCCGAGATCGATATGGTGTTGAACTTCGGAACATGATCCTTTGCAAAGGCAAATATGTCGGTAATTATCCTGAGTGAAGGCTCGGGCGGGAAAATCCATTCGTTCTGGGCGTGGTACTCCTTGAACATGTCGTTCTGTATGGTCCCTCTCAACTTGTGGGATGGGACTCCCTGCTTCTCTCCCACCACAATATACATCGCCAGAATAATGGAGGCAGTGGGATTTATGGTAAACGATGTGGACACCCTATCAAGGGGAATACCTTCAAAAAGTATTTCAAAGTCAGCAAGGGTGTCAACAGCGACTCCCACTCGACCCACTTCTCCTTCAGATAGAGGGTCGTCAGAGTCTCTACCGTACAGTGTCGGGAAATCGAACGCCGTGGACAGTCCCGTCTCTCCGTGCTCGAGGAGATACTTGAACCTCCTGTTCGTATCACGCGCCCTTCCAAAACCCGCAAACTGCCTCATGGTCCACACCCGGCCCCTGTACATGTTGTAGTAGGGCCCACGAGTGTATGGATATTCACCGGGGAAACCCAGCTTCTCCATGTAATTGAAATCTTTTATGTCAAGGGGGGTGTAAAGGTCCTTTATCTCAAGACCTGAAATGGTCTGGTACCTCTCTTTGATGTCCTTTGACCTCTCTCTCCTCCGATTATACCACTCTTCAAGATTTCTCTTGAGATCTTCAAACATGTCAAAAACCCCCTTTTTGCTGAATTATATGTATCTCCGACTTATATGTCAACTTCTTAAAGGAGAGGGTTCGAATAATTCCTCCCTGAGAAGGGGATGCTCACCTCTCAAAAAGAGAATTTCCACTCATTTGGATGGGGAATAAGGGGGAAATGTCCTATAACTCGAGTAGAAAAGAGTTGTTCTCCGTCTCGTGAATACAAATTTTTTTCACCTGAAATTTTTTCCCAAGAACTTCTGCTATATACAAGGCAAGATGCTCTCCCGACGGGAAAGGTAGTATCTCATTAAGGTCGCGGTGGTCCAGTTTTGAAAGTACTCCCCTTATCCTTTTAACATCCACCTTACCCTTCAACCATACCGTTATCTGATAATCGTGGCCGTGCTTTTCTTCTCCACATTTACCGTAATCCTCTGGTAATCTGTGTGAGGCGGACACATGATGGGTAAGACCACTTAAAACATCGTTCTTTGTGCATTCGGCAAATTCATTTTCTCCCGTTTTCACAAGAACAGATGTGACATTTCTCAGTTTTTTTGTGACTTCCCTGAAGATATACCGTGCGATGTTCTCAAGGGTGGGCAGGTTTTCCCTGAAGTACTCGAGATCGTTGAGGCATCTATGGTCGAGTGTCTCGATAACAGGCGAAACTTTTGCTTTCAACTCCTCCAGGTTTATCACCATACCGGTTTCAGGATCGACCTCACCTTCTACAGTTACAAAAACCTCAAAGTTATGTCCGTGGCGATTGATAGATTTTCCAAACACCTCTCTATTTTTCTCTACTGTCCAGGAAGCGTTAAATAGATAGTGGCACGCGGAGAATCTGAATCTTCTCGTTACCTTCATTTCTTTATGAAGAACTTTACAGGGGGGCTCGTACCCCAGTTGTCCCATTCGTCCATTGCCCGGAGAATGATACTGTGGTATAAAGTATCTTCGAGACTCCCGGTTGTAAAAAAGAGGCTATCCGTGTCAGATGTGGTTACTGCTGTGTTTCCATCAAGTATAAGCTGGAAACGGGTAACTTTCGAGGAGTCTGAAATTTCGGCCTTCACATACACGGTGTCTTCCTTAACCGTATCCCCTTCTGCAGGATAAATAATCCTGATCACTGGGGCTAAAGTATCGGGCTTCCCCGGAGGCGGAGCCTTGTGACCGCATCCAGTTAGTAATGATAAAAACACCGGGATTACAAGTTTTCTCAATATACTTTCACCCCTTTCACACCTGGAAAATAGTGCATGAGTATGTCCTTCATTTTAAAACCTCTTTCAGCGAGAATTCCAGCACCAACCTGGCACATACCGACGCCGTGGCCGGAACCTCCTCCAACAAAAATAACCCTTTCGATATCCCCCTTCTGGTTCCTTTCGTAATCCACATAAAAAAGTGAGCTTTTAAGACCTCCAAAAAGCTTTCTTATCCTGTACTCGCCCCTGATGGTTAAATTTTTTCTTGTCCCGGTTATAAGAACTTCAGTTATTCTCCCCGAAACTCCCCGGGAAAGGGGAACAATGGCTTTTAGCCTGCCAATATTCTGGTGTAAAAAATTAGATATCATCTTTTCTACTTCTTTGCGGGAAAACTCCACTTTCCACCTGAAGTTCTTCTGAACATACCTCTTGATTGCAGGGCTTTCTACATAATTACAGAGTACAGAATCAGGTGGAGACTTCAGAAAAAGCCTCACCTCCACAGGATCCTGTAAGTTGAACCGGAACTTCCCATCCTTCACACCTTTAAGATAAGGCACTTCCCGTGTCTCCCATATATATCCGATATCCTCAGTGTGTCCTCCGCATGTGGAGTGATAAAACACCTGAGCAACTCTACCCTCAAAAAAGAGCACAATCCCTCTGGTGACATCAACGGCACTATCAGACACCGATGTCCTCGCTGGAGAAAATGCCTGGGAAAGTACAGATCCAACAAAGTCGTAGGGCTGGTATCTGAAGGATTTTCCGAGGTGAGAAATTGCAAATGTCCTGGCAACAACGGCCTGGGCCTTCAGGGCCTCAAAGGGGAAAGAAGGCGGCATCTCTGCTGGCAACACATGTTTTATGTAATCCTCGAGGTCCTCCTCCACAACCACCACCCCGTCACCACCCGTGTTTATCGTGAAAATAATCTTCCCCGTTATACTGTCACCTTCATCCAGAAAGAAGTGGCCTCCCTCCGGGTATAAGACAATTGAATCCCGTGCCTCCAGAATCTTCCTCCCAGAAGAATCCTGAAGCTCAAAGAATCCAGCTTGACGAATGTAAGGCTCTCTGTAGATTTTACCATCGATTTCGTCTTCCCTAACAGGTCCTCTTAAAAGATAGAAATCCCTGTTGTCAATTGTTATTCCATCAAGATGAATAACTGCACCGACATCTATGTGGAAAAGTCCCGGTGGGATCTTTCTGAACGGCTGATCCGATTTTTCAACTATCTCGTAGTAAAGAAATTTCGCCTTTCTTGCATTTTTTAGCTGCATAAGGTAATAGCCGGTTTTTAGCTCGGTACCGTTACTGACCCTGAAGTTTCCCCTGATCCCGAACCTGAAAGAGTTTTTGAATGAAAAAATTTTAACCCTCACTCTTACAGGCCAGTTGAGGATTATTACTCTCCTTGCCGGGGGTATATGGGGAGGTGGCTTTATAACTCTGTGGCAGGAGGTAAGGAGCAAAACAAGGAAAAAGGCCTTTCTCATTTTGTCAGGATATTCAGTCTATCCCTTGCCCTCGCTGCAAATGGTGACCTTTTGTAAAACACTATAAGTTTCTCGTAGGTCTCAATTGCACTGTCAAATTCACCTTCCTGCTCGTACGACAATCCAAGGTAAAAAAGTGCATCGTCCATGATGGTATAAGGCTTGTTGAACTCAAGGACCTTTTTAAAGTAGGCTATGGCGGAGTCATAGATCTCTGTTTCGTAATACATTTTCCCTATCTGGAAAAGTGAGTTACCGACGATCCAGTCCCTCTCAACAAACCTGGGGTCAGCTGAATTTATGACCTCAAGAACATCCTGATACCGTCCAACTTCGTAGAGACATCTGGCATAGGGAGCAGCCACATCCTTCAGGTCGCCACCCCCAATCGATATGTAGTTCTCATAGTTCTCTACAGCCCTTTTACAGTCCCCTTTCCGGTAATAAAAATCTCCGAGTATCCTGTACCTGTGGCCAAGATTGTACATGGGATCAAACTGGATAATCCTCTGAAGCGCATAGATAGCAAGCCTCTTCTCACCTCTAACATAAGCACTGTCCGCTATCTCTAAAAGCAGTGAAATGTAGCTTTTTCTGTCCTTACCGTAGATATTGCCGTTTAAAGAATATAGGGTTTTCAAAGCCTTTGGATACTTCCCCCAGGCAAAGTAAACCTTTGCAAGAAGTATCCGGTATCTTTGGGGAAGTCCCTCTGTCTCCTCCTGTTCAAGGATGAGGGCTTCTGCCTTCTTAAATTGCTTTTCTTTGATCAATTCATCAACCCTTGATTCTACTGAACTTCTGAACCTGCAGGACTGTGCCAGCAGTATCATTGAAAGTAACGCAATTACCGCCTTTTTCATGGATTTTATTATAATCTTTGACCCACGCCAGTAAAAGTTTTAAATTTTAAGCATGTGCGAAATGAGGCTTGTGGATGGTGGTTCCCATCTTGTCCTTTTCATACATGGTTTCTTTGGAAACATCGAGACTTTCAGGGATCAGGGGGAATTTTTAAAAAAACACGGTATATCCTACGCTCTCGTTACTTACCCTCACGATGATTTCACCTTTGAAGACTTTATTGATTGCATTGTCGAAAAGCTCGTCGATCGTGGAATTAACAGATTTTCCATCCTGGGAACCTCCATGGGAGGATTCTGTGCCCAGCTTTTTGCGGCAAGATACAATAGCAGAATAGACTCCCTCATCCTGACCAACACATTTTCGTCAACAACTTATTTCAGGCGGAAAAACAGGTTGATAACCGCAATTGCCCCATTTTTGCCCGAAGGACTTATAAAGTTCTATCTAAAAAATGTCGCAAAAAAGGAGTATGGCGGGTACGAAGATGTCTGGAAACTGTACAGAATGGTGGATTCTCTGACAAAAAAGGATGTCCTTGCCCGGGTTAAAGCCCTCACGGCCATAGAGAGTGTGAATTTCGAGAAAAGGTTTCCCGTTGCAGTTTTAGATTCCGCCGACGATGTTACCATCCCGGATTTCTTAAAATCCGAGCTTAAGTTTGTCGCCCGGCCAGACTTTGAATATACATTCCCATCTGGTGGACACTTCCCCTACATCTTCAGAAAACAGGAGTTCAACCAGATTCTCCTCCAGTTCATCGAGGATGTTTACGCGCTTTAACCTTTTCTATCATCTTCCTGTGTGTTGAAAAGGGGATCTCTGGAAGGGAATTGAGAGAAAAGAATCTCACATCCACGGCGTCATCCCCCGGCCTGAGTTTTCCCGAAATCCACCTGAGTTTGTAACCTATGCTCACGATCCACCTGTACTTGAGACTCGACTGACCGCAAATCCCTATAATCTCTTCAACCTCTCCCACGATACCTGTCTCTTCAAAAAGTTCTCTCTTTGCAGTCTCCTCAGGCTGTTCACCCATTTCCATAAAACCCGATGGAAGTGCCCACATCCCCTCAGCAGGCGGGACACCCCTTTTAACGAGTAAAACCTCCTGATTTTCATTCAGTACGACACATGCCACCACTGGAACAGGATTCTCCCAGATTATGATTTTACATTTAGGGCAGTAAAGCCTCTCCCTCCCCTCATGCTCCCTGGTTTCAAGTTTTGTTCCACACAAAGGGCAGTACCTGAATGGATAGAAGGGTTTCATCAGTTAATCTCCAGTGCGTAGGGCAGAATATAGAGATAGGGTGATGTGAGAAGCTTCATGTAAGAATTTACCCCCATGCCAGGCAGGGTTAAAGAAAACTTCCAGCCGGGGTACATCTTAACTTCGTAATCTCCTCTGATACCGGCAAGCTTCACAGCCTCTTTTATGGCATCTGAAAGGCCTCCAATTCTATCCACGAGACCAATTTCTTCTGCTCGCTTTCCACTCCACACTCTGCCCCTTCCTATGGTATTAACAGAATCCGTAGAAATTCCACGACATTCTGAAACCCGGGTGATAAACTTTTCGTAACCCCATTCAAGCTCTTTTCTCAGGACTTCCCATCCACGGGGTGAGAATTTTTTGAAAGGCAGATTCTCGTCGGCAAGCCTGTTGGTCTTGAGTATCACGGTATTTACGCCAATTTTTCTGGCAAATTCTTCAAAAACCAGTTTACCACCGAGTATGCCGATTGAACCTGTAATCGTATTATTATCTGCAAAAATCCTGTTACCCGGGGCTGCTATGTAGTATCCTCCAGATGCAGCAAGCCACCCCATGGAGACCACAAGTGGTTTTTCCTCCCTGAGCTTCATAAGCTCCTGCCAGATCATCTCCGATGCAATGGCATCACCACCACCTGAATTGATCCGGAAAACCACCGCCTTAACACTCCTGTCCTTCCTCAGTTTCCGGATCAAATCCACCATGGTCACGGATCCAATGGTCTTACCCAGAATACCCTCGGAACTTTCACCATTCACAATGGAACCTTCTGCAACCAGAACAGCGACCACAGGTTTTACCCATCCCTCATCAACCTTCCTGACCGGCCTGAATTTTGAAAATTTCCTATCCTCCAGATCCGTCTGGTGAACAATGCTGTCCACCAGGCCGTACTTAAGTGCCATGTCAGAGTTAAAGAATCCCACTGTGTCCATGAGCATCCGGAGACTATCCTCCGTCATTCCCCTGGACTTCGAGACCTTATCCAGAAATTCATTCAAAAAATCCTCAAGAAGTTCCTGAGTCTGGATACTGTCGTATTCCGAAATGGTTGACCTTGTAAAGGGCTCGACCGCACTCTTGTATTCCTTAATGTGGTAAAACTCCGCCTCTATGCCGAGTCTTTTTAAAAGGTCTAAAAAGTAGAACTTCGTTGCCAGGAACCCGGGGATCAAAACTCCACCCATGGTCTGGATGTAAACCCTATCACCTGCAGATGCCAGATAGTAGGTAATTGGACTGTACAAACTTGAGTAGAAATAGACCTTTTTGCCCCGGAACCTCAATCTCTCAACAATTCTCCTCAACTCCTCTGCCTGATTGTACGAAAGATGAGGGTTTTCCAGTTTTATCAGTACCTCTTTTACCCTTGTATTTTCTTCAATTTCCCTGATTTGCTTCAAAAGGTCAAAAAAGGACATCTGTCGTCTGAAAATCTTCACCTTTCCGAGCTCGGGATAGGATCCTTTAAGAGTGATTTCCACCCGGCGCTTGACAGGAAGAGCAAGTTTTGTAGGATAGGTCTCGGTGGAAAAAATAACACTGTACCGGGTCAGTTCGTTCCTTCCCCTGTATCCAATACCCATGTGGGAGGTGAAAACTCTCAAACCTATACCAAGCTCTCCTGTCCTGTCCATGTCAAATACAAAATGAACCCCTTTAAGAGGCTCAAAAATAAGCCCACCTCTGTAATTTTCCAGTGAATCGGAATATAAAATTTCGGCATAAAGCCTTGCAATACCTCCAAAGAGCCTGATCCCCGCTCCCCCGTCCATCAGATAACCTGCCTTCCGGTATTTTATGTACCCGTTCAATGTAAAGAGACTGCCAAACCTCTTTATAAAACCCAGACGGAAGGAATAATCTCTCCCTTTAGAAACACCAAATCCGAAGAAGGTTCCAGGCCTTATCTTCAATCCCGTTGCATAGTGGAATGTTTTTTCAGTATCAGAGAAAGTCAGCCCGAGCCCGTAGAAACCGGCAAGCATGCTGATACTTCTGGTGTCTTTCTGGTAGTCCAGGAGAAGTTCAAAACCGGGCATAAAGGCTACGGAGGCAGGGTTTCCCGTAACTCCCTCTGCCCTGAATGGAAAGGTAGAGTTACCGAAGAAACTCAAAAGTAAAAATACACTCAGGATACTCATACTTCACCTCCTGAATGAAGTAAAAACCACCCTTTCCCAATTGTCAACCCCGTGAAAAGGGTGTTGGAATAATCCCTCTCGCAAGAAGGGGGGCTTACCTTTTAAAAAACAAATTCCCTGTGATGTAAAGGAAATAAAAAGGGGGGCGGGCCTTCGGCCCGCCCCCCCCCTTTTATTTTTCTTAACTACCTCACAACAAGCACCTTCGCCACACTCGTATGTCCATCTGCCACCATCTTCACAAAGTACACTCCACCTGTAAGCCCCCTCGCATCAAACCTCACACTGTGCCTTCCCGCTTCCACTCTACCTCTGTATATCTCCCTCACCTTCCTTCCCATCACATCGTAAAGATTCAGTTCCACTTTCGTGGCTCTCGGCACCGTAAACGCTACAGCAGATACACCCTTCACAGGATTGGTCACTGTTCCAATAAGTCTGTAGTCAAGTAATCCGTTCCTCTCTCCAACCGACACGGGATAGGCAAACAGGACGGATAAACTATCATGGGGCACTATCGGATCCCCATTATATGTGTACTGCAGGTACCAGTCACCATTCGGATACGCCGTGGCATCCTGAATCCCTATCGTCTCATCGCTGTAATCCGTTATCGTTAAGTAGTTCATCCTAATGTTACCATTGCTGTACAGCACCACCTCGTAAGTGTTGTATGTACTCCCACCATACTCCGGCACCTCGTAAAACTCCACCACTGCCGAATCACCAAAATCCTGGAAGTACACCGCTCCGTGACCCGATGTGCTGGATGGATTCTGATCAGACCAGTAGAAGGCTATAACATCCCACGGACCGCTGTATGCGTTGGTGGGAAGTGGCCTGTTGCTCAGGCCAAAGTAATCGTGATGGAAGGTGATGGTTCCGTTGGACTGGATGTCTATCGTCTGGTAGTTCGCATCGTAGAATGGGAACTGGAAGCTGAGGCCAACGGAATCCCAGTCGTCGTCACCAAGAGGGATCTGAGTTCCGGTTGATGTAATGTCAATCCACTGGAAAGCAGGGCCGCCCTGGTAATCAGAGTCCACGAATGTGTAGCCGAAGCCGTCTGGTCCGCCTGAGTGGGCGTTTGTGACCACATGGACCGTGTTGGATGGGTCAGATTCGTGTACTGGAGTTTCGTTATCGAAGGCTGTTACATAGATGTCGAATGTACCCGGGGTCACCTCAATGGTATCAACAACGGGCATACCGGCGGCAGTTGTACTGTAGGAGCCTGAGAGTGTGCCGTTGAGGTAAATATTAATACCCGCAAGGTCATCCAGAGGCGTGCCATCAGCCTGTGTGGCGGGATTGATCCATGTCAGCTCAATGTGGCTGTCGTCCACGACATTTGCCACAAGATTCTGGGGTGGAGCCGGGTAAGGTGAGCCTCCGGCGTACCATGTGGTTGAAACGAACGGGCTGGTCGAATCGTTGGCATCAACGGCCCTCACCAGAACCGTATAAAGTGTACCATCTGTCAGTCCCGTGATGGTGTCTGCCTGAACACCGGCAGAGACGGTGTCAACAAGTGTCGTATCCTTTCCACCGGCGATCCATACTTCGATGTGGAAACTTGTGAGTGAGTCACCGCCAAAGTATGTGGTGGGATCTGTCCAGGAAACGGCTATGGAGGTGGGCATGGTGTAATCTGAGTACGCTGTCAGGTTTGTTGGTGGCATGGGATCAAGTGAATCTCCGGCCTGTTCGACAACTGCTGCAATGTTCCAGTTGTAGTTCAAACTGAAGTCACGAAGCTCTGCCCATGGGATACCATCGGGAGAGTAAACCCAGTCTCCTTTTCCTGCAACTGCAGGGCCACCGTCCACGGATATGGGATATTCACCCTGAGCGTGTGTGATCTCAACAGCCACCCACAGATCACTTGCAGGATCGATCATGACACCAGGAGCCGGAAGATCGACCACCACCCAGCCATTACCTGTGGCCGTGTATGGTGCAGTTGCAATGATATCTCCTGGCATAGTGTCAGTTCCTGCGGCATAGATGATCACCTGACCTGAGTGAGTACCGGTCTCGTGGTGATAAAAGAGGACCTGGGTCAAACTCCACCCTCCATACTGCCCGAGCTCCGTCGGTGTGAGCTTAATGGCCGCCTGATAAGTTCCACCGTTTGTTAACCCTATTGCATCGTTATCCACAGATGTGTAGTAATAAAGAGTATCTCCCTTTGCCTGCCCTTCTGGAAGAACCCCGTGATTACCTGGAATCCAGCTATCTGCCTTTTTTGCCGATGTAATTACTACCCTTTTTACATCCTTTACCTCTGTCCTGCCCATGCCAGCAACTGCCAGTACAAGGGTGACAACCATCAACTTACGCCACATAAACTACCTCCTTTTTTTGTTTCGTGTCATTTTACATTGACCGGTTACAACCTGTCAATCAACAATTTTCGATCAATCGACCAGATTCTTCGAAATGTCGTTTACCAGTTCAGTTAATCTTTCCTCATCAACACCCTTTACCCTTCCCTTTTCAACCACGATTTTGCCATTGATAATGGAGTAATCAACCTCGTGACTGAAACCTGTAAAAACGACAGATGCGACAGGATCACTGAGGCTTCCTGCGTGTTGAGGACGGGTGAGGTCAATCAGAAGGATGTCGGCGGCAAACCCTTCTCTTATCTGACCTACTTTCCTGAATCCGAGTAATTCTGCTCCGCCACGGGTGGCGAGTCTGAGGGCCTCCCTTGCCGTCATTCCGGCGGGGCCGTACCTCACCCTCTGCAGGAGCATGGCATTTCTCACCTCCCCCAGCATGTCCGAAGAATCGTTGGAGGCAGATCCGTCCACACCGAGACCCACCCTTACACCAAGGTCGAGCATCTCCCTGATCCTGGCTATACCGGATCCCAGCCTCATGTTAGAAGACGGACAGTGAGAGACACCTGTGCCCGTATCCGCCAAAACCTTAAGTTCTTCATCGTTGAACCAGATTCCATGGGCAAAGTAAACATCTGGACCGAGCCAGTTCAGGTCTTCCATCAGGGAAAGCGGCCTTTTACCGTATCTATCAATACAGTACCTCTCCTCATCAAGGGTTTCGGCAAGATGGGTGTGCATGAAAACTCCATAAGATCGTGCCAGACTCTCCGTTTCCCTCATCAATTCAAGCGTGACATTGAAGGGACTGCACGGGGCAAGAATTATCCTCGTCATTGAAAAATCGGAAGGATCGTGAAATTCTTCTATCACCCTCTGCATGTCTCTAAGAACCGTATCGTCGGGCTCTACAAGTTCCTCAGGCGGCAAGCCCCCTGATTTAACTCCCATGGTCATGGAACCTCTTGTGGGGGCAAATCTTATACCCAATTCTCTTGCCACCTCCACCTGAATACCCATCACATCACCTGTCAATCCCACAGGATAAAGGTAGTGATGATCTGAAGTGGTGGTAGCACCTGTTTTAAGAAGTTCAACTATGGCGAGTTTTGTGGCGTAATAGATCGCCTCTTCATCAATCTTCATCCATACAGGATAGTGAAATATGAGCCAGTCAAAAAGTCCGGCATTCTGGGCACCTTTCAGATTCCTCGTTAAGATCTGAAAAAAATGGTGATGTGTATTTACAAGTCCCGGAATTGCAAGGTGCCTGCTGCAATCAATCACCTCTCCCCGCTCTGGTATATTTTCCCCGATTTTCACTATGGACTTTCCATCAATGAGTATGTCGTAACCTTCCAGTTCCCTGTTTTCATCATCAAAGGTGGCGATATACCTGCAATTTTTTAGTAATATCATTTCTTTCCTCCACTCTGGAAAATCCGTATAATTCTAATAAAAATCCGGGAGGATTACAAATGAAGACATACGAAAGTTATCCCTGGTGGTGGATAGTGGGGCAGAATGCCGCTCTCGTTATATACTTTACAATCGGCTATCTTGTGCTCTCTCCCCTGAAAATTTCTAACTTTCCACTCGTTTCCGTGGCGTACATCCTCTTTCTCTATGTGATGATCATCTTTGTTCTCCGTAAACACCTCTGTACTCACTGCTATTATTACGGAAAGTGGTGTTCCACAGGATGGGGAAAGCTTTCATCCATACTTTTCAAAGAAAAGAGCGGAGACTATCAACTTGGAGTAAAACTTGCAGGCATCACCTGGGGAATCGCTGCAGGACTGCCTCTACTCCTCGGTATACTGGCCATTGCCCTCGAAAAACGCGTCTTGCTCCTCTGGATCCTCTTCACGATGCTAACGCCACCGGTAATCTACTTTCACAAACTTTCGTGCAAGACCTGCAGGATGAGAGACAGGTGTCCTGCAAGTATGGTGCGTAAGTCTTCTTGACATTTTGCAGAACGGGAAATAATTAAACTGCGAAACGGAGGTGAAGTCATGAGAGTGATAATCACAAAGGACTACGATGCGATGTCCAGGAGGGCGGCAGGATTTGTGAGGGAGCTTATCGAGAGGAAACCGGATGCCGTCATAGGATTTGCCACCGGGTCCACACCGATTGGCCTCTACAGAGAACTCATCAGGATGCACAGGGAGGAAGGACTCGACTTTTCCAAGATCGTTACCTTCAACCTCGATGAATACATCGGACTACCCAAGGATCATCCGGAAAGTTATCACACATTCATGTGGGAAAACCTCTTCAAGCACATAAATGTGAACCCCTCAAATGTCCACATCCCAGACGGCACTGTCCCCGATGTGGAGGCATACTGTGAGTGGTATGAAGAAAGAATAAAAAAATTCGGCGGGATAGACCTTCAGATCCTGGGAATAGGAAGAGACGGACACATAGGGTTTAACGAACCGGGCTCGTCCCTCGGTTCAAGAACCCGTATAAAGACACTTGCAAAGGAGACGCTGGAGGACAACGCAAGATTCTTTGGAGGAGACATAAACAAGGTGCCCAAACAGGCTATAACCATGGGAGTTGGCACCATTATGGAGGCAAAAGTACTGCTTCTCCTTGCCTCCGGAAAGAAGAAGGCAGAAGCAGTGAAGAAAACCGTGGAGGGACCCATTACCGCCATGGTCCCGGCTTCTATCATGCAACTTCATCCAAAGGCCATCCTGATCCTGGATCAGGAGGCAGCCTCATTACTTGAAAGGGAGTACGAATATGATAGCACTGTTTGAAGATGACAGATGGAGAAAACTCTATCCACTGAGTCTCAGCCACCCTGTATGGGAACTCAGGGTGGGAATTTTTAAAATTTTTGAAAAGTACGAAAAAATGGTAGAGAAACCCGCTCTCTTTACCAGAAAATACTTGGAGGATGTCGCTAAAGAAAGGTATCCGGAGTATAAAATCAACGATTACAAAGTTGAAGATGTCGTGCTGGTGAACTCCCGTGTCATTCCAGACGATAGGTTCGTGAAGGAGCTAAAAACTCTCAAAACCGGCGAGAAAATCGTTCAAGACGGCGAAACTCTCGCATGCAGGGTCAAATTCCCTGATAGATACTTTAACCAGGAGGGAGTATTTACAGGTTGTGATGATTCTACTCCGAGGGAGTTTCAAGGTGCAAAGATTTTTACTTACCTTTACCAGCTTGTTCACATGAACCATGCAGAGATCGTCAAAGATTCAAAATTTTTCAAAGGTGGTGTCAGGGGTAGGGTTTACGAAGGAGCTCACATTCTGGGTGATGTAATCATAGAGGAAGGTGCAACTGTTTATCCGGGTGTGGTTATCGACGGTCTCGAAGGGCCTGTGGTAATTGCAAAAGACGCAGTGATCATGCCAAACGCCACCATCTTGGGCCCGTCGTACATAGGTGAAAAATCAAGGATTAAAGTTGGGGCAAAGATATATGAAGGGACGAGCATTGGCCCTGTTTGTAAGATCGGGGGCGAGGTAGAAGAGACCATCATCCAGGGATACTCAAACAAGCAACACGACGGATTCCTCGGACATGCTTACATCGGAGAATGGGTCAATCTGGGGGCCGACACAAACAACAGTGACCTCAAGAACAATTACTCCAGTGTCAAGATTTTTATAGACGGAGAATGGATCAATACTGGTGAGATGTTCGTCGGTCTGATGATGGGAGACCACTCGAAGAGTGGAATAAACACCATGTTCAACACGGGATCCGTGGTGGGCTTTTCGAGTAACATATACGGTGGAGACTTCCCGCCAAAATTCATTCCCTCCTTCGCCTGGGGAGGAAGTGAGGGTTTTGTCACATATAAATTCGATAAGGCAGTAGAAACTGCAAGGCGGGTTATGGGAAGAAGAAAGGTTAAACTAACAGAAGCCTACCGCAGGATGATGGAGAAAATCTACGAAATTACGAGTGACGAAAGGGACTTTTAAACGCTTATTCGTCTGATAAACGACCCACTACCGGGACACGGGAGAGCAGTTCATGGCCGTGGGGAGCCGATTCTAACTCTTCTGTCAGGTCCTGACCTGCGGTATGAACGAAGAAGTGTCTGCCGTTCTGCCAGAGAAAACTATCTGTAACATCATAGATGAGACCGTTTAAGGCAATGTATGCCCTTCTGCCGTTTTTACCGTCAAATTTTTTTAACTCTTCTCGTGTGAGTTCAATCATCTTTTTTGTAATGTGTGGGGCTGGCCGAAGGCCAGCCCCACACATGTTTTACTTCAAAAACTTTTTTACAAACGGTGAGGTCTCACCCTCTCTCATAAAGTGACCCGACGGCCCCTCTCCAAGAAATTCGGAAAACCAGGATTCGTGCTCTATTTCTTCGTGCAGGATGGAAAGCGCAAGGTCGTATGTCCTGTGATCCTTGCCGTATGTCAGATTGCAGATGTGCGTGTAACCTCTTACAGCACACCTCTCAGCTTCAACGAGGACCCTCAGAATTTCTCTCACATCTGACGGATTCTCCGGCAGATAAGCGGGGGGACATGCGGATAAATCGTGAAACTCCTTCATATCACGGGGCAACCTTCCACCAAGTTCGTAGATCCTTGGAACCAGTGCCTCAAAATGATTTCTGTCTTCTATCCTCGCCTGCTCGGCGATCACCTTGAGACCCTCACCTTCGAGTCCGGTAAGGTTTGCGCGAAGAATAGTGTAGTAATAGTAAGTTGTGAGCTCTGCTGCTGCGTTTCTGATGAGAAGCTCAAGTAGCTCCTCAACATTGACTCCTGCCTTTTCTACCATTTCTCTGGCTACCTTTGCCATTTTTTACCTCCTATTTTTTAAAAATTATTCTAAATCAAGAATACACCTAAATTCGGAAATTGTCAAATAAAAGCACCGATGAGTGTCTCCTTCGTGGGAAGAAGTACAAATGGGAGGCTATCTTTTAAAAAGGTGAAAACCGTCCTATGTGGAAAACTTTTTATGCCTTTATCAGGAAATTCCTCATCATACCGAGGTCTTCGTGCTCCAGGTTGTGGCAGTGGTAAAGGTAGAGACCCGTGTAATCCTCGAATTTCATGACAACCTCTGCCTCCATTCCTGGCATAAGAAGTATCGTATCCTTCCAGCCCCCGTCAACGAAGCCGTCCTTTATGGTCTCCCAGCCGTATGAGGACGGCGTTCTATTTATGATCTGGAACTGGACATCGTGAACATGTACGGGATGTGGCGTCTGCATTCCATATCGAGAATTTACGAACTTCCACACTTCAACCGTATTCAGATGGACTATTTCGTCCCGTGCAACACCGGTCATACTGAATGTCCTTCCGTTTATGGTTGGCTGCATTCTCATCATTTCAAATACGAAAGTTCTCGGGTTCTTAATGTTAACCGCCTCTTCAGGATCGAAAAATTTCACCTGTGAGAGTCTGGAAGGTAGTCTGTATGGGTTCTTCCTTTTGTGAGTCACACGGATTCTAAGGATGTCAAAGTCAGATCCGTTGGGTAAACCCATTCGTCTCATCATGCCGAACATACCTGCGCCTTCAAACTCAAGGCTCCTCAGAATTACAGTATCACCAATCTTTTTATCCGAAAGGTCAAGCCAGACATCCACCCTTTCTGCAGGTCCAAGCATAACATAATCCCTTGTCGTCGGTACCTGAAGCAGTCCTCCATCCGTTGCAATAACGGTGATGGGTCTCCCATCACTCCATGCAAGTTTGTATATCCTGGAATTCGAGCCGTTTAAAATCCTCAGCCTGTAGGCACTCGTTCCAAGTTCAAGGGTGTAATCAGGCCTGCCGTTAACAAGGATTTCATTCCCGAGGAATCCCATCATCCTCTGCATGGGATGGGTGAGATATACGAGCTGCCCTTCCCTGTCGAAGGTTCTGTCCTGGATGACAAGGGGGATATCGTCTTCACCTTCTGGTAAATCGAGCCTCTGTTCTTCATCGTCTGTAATCAAAAAGAGGCCAGCGAGTCCAAAGTAAACCTGTGGACCTGTTCTACCATGAGGATGAGGATGAAACCAGTATGTACCTGCCCTGTTTTTCACCTCAAATTCGTAAATGTAAGTGTCTCCCCTGCCAATGACAGACCTCGGATGACCATCAGCCCTCTCAGGCACATGTAATCCGTGCCAGTGCACTATGGTTTTATCTGGCATGTCATTTCTGAAGATGACCCTA
>JALSOY010000034.1 GCA_026986235.1 Caldifarciminota bacterium | reverse complement strand
AGGAGAGGTTATCAGGCTCGAGGGTGATGACGCGTACATACAGGTTTACGAGGATACATCGGGCCTCTTTGTTGGGGAACCCATTGAGCCAACCGGGGAATCCCTGATCGTTGAGCTCGGTCCAGGACTTTTGTTCAATGCCTTTGATGGCATTCAGAGACCACTTGAAAAGATCAGGGAGGAAAAGGGGGACTTTATTGAGAGGGGAGTACACACAGTTGCACTTGACAGAGAAAAGAAATGGTCTTTTGAGCCTCTTGTTAAAAAAGGTGATAAAGTGGGACCTGGTGATAAGCTCGGCAGGGTGCAGGAGACTCCATCAATTACACACTTCATCCTTTTCCCGCCAGACATGAAGGAAGGTGTGGTAAAGGAGGCGAGAAAAGGTGATTTTACAGTTGAGGAGCCTGTTGTCATTCTTGAAGATGGGAGAGAGATCAAGATGTATCACAGGTGGCCTGTCCGTATCCCGAGGCCCTACAAAAAGAGGCTCAGACCCGTTGTACCTCTCATGACAGGTCAGAGGATTCTGGACTTTTTCTTCCCCATAGCCCTTGGAGGCAGTGCTGCTCTACCCGGTGGATTCGGTACAGGAAAGACGGTTCTTGAGCAGACCCTTGCCAAATATTCACTTGTCGATGTGGTCGTTTACATCGGCTGCGGTGAGCGTGGGAACGAGATGACTGAGGTGCTTGTGGAATTCCCGGAGCTTGAGGACCCGCAGAGGGGTGGACCTCTCATGGGGAGAACCGTTCTTGTGGTCAACACCTCCAACATGCCAGTGGCCGCAAGGGAGGCCTCGATTTATACCGGTATCACCATAGCAGAGTACTTTAGAGATATGGGATACAACACCCTTCTTCTTGCAGATTCCACCTCCAGATGGGCGGAGGCTCTTCGTGAGATCTCTTCCCGTCTTGAAGAGATGCCAGGAGAAGAAGGGTATCCCACATACCTTCACGCCAAGCTTGCAGGATTCTACGAGCGTGCCGGCAGGGTGGAAACCCTCGGAAAGGGTGATGAACAGGGTTCCGTTACCGTGGTAGGAGCTGTTTCACCTCCCGGTGGTGACTATTCAGAGCCTGTGACACAGAGTACCATGCGCGTTACAGGTGCACTCTGGGCACTGGATACAGACCTCGCCCACAGAAGACACTTCCCTGCAATTAACTGGCTTAGAAGTTATACCCTTTACTATCCTCTTATTGAAAAATGGTACCTTGAGAATGTGACTCCAGAGTGGACAGAGTACAGAAGGTGGGCAGGTGAGATGCTCCAGAGAGACGCAGAACTCCAGGAAATTGTACAGCTCGTCGGTCCCGATGCCCTCCACGATCATGAGAGACTGATGCTTGAAACAGGAAAGCTTATAAGAGAGGCGTTCTTACAGCAGAACGCCTTTCACGAGATTGATGCATCCTGTCCCACGGAAAAGCTCTTTGGTATGATCAGGATCATCAGATTTTTCTACGAGACAGCAGAAAAAGGCCTGAATCAGGGTACTGCCACCATCGAGACGATAACCACTCTCCCCGAACTTGAGGAGATCACCAGGCTCAAGGAGCTCCCGCTGGATAAGTTTAACGAAAAGGTGAAGGAGATAGAAAGTTCACTCGTTTCCAAGTTGCTGGGTGAAAAGGTCGCTGCCTGACCCCAGGGGGAGTAAATTTTACGGAGGCTTGATGTAAAATGGCGAAGAAGGATTATCCCATTCACGAAATAGAGAAAAAGTGGCAGAAGTGGTGGGATGAGATAGGACTTCACAAAACCAGGGAGAACCCGAAAAACAAGTACTATGTACTCGAGATGTTCCCCTACCCATCAGGCGACCTCCACATGGGACACCTCAAAAATTATGTGATCGGAGATGTGGTGGCGCGCGTTAAACTTATGGAAGGTTACGACATCCTCCATCCCATGGGCTGGGATGCCTTCGGTCTTCCCGCTGAAAACGCCGCAATCAAACACGGAATCGACCCCAGAGAATGGACCTATAAGAATATCAATACATACAAGGAAACCCTGAAAAGTATTGGAATAACATACGACTGGGACAGAGAAATTGCCACATGCGCTCCGGATTATTACAGGTGGACACAGTGGATATTCCTGTTTCTATACAAAAAAGGTCTCGCATACAGGAAAAGCGATTATGTCAACTATTGTCCCAACTGCAAAACCGTTCTCGCCAATGAACAGGTAATTGATGGTAAGTGCGAGAGGTGCGGGACACCGGTTGTGAAAAAGAAGCTGGAACAGTGGTTTTTCAAGATCACTGACTATGCCGACAGACTTCTTGAAGATCTGAAACTTCTTGAGGGCAGGTGGCCTTCAAAGATCATCAAACAGCAGGAGAACTGGATAGGAAGATCAGAGGGAACGGAGATTATTTTTCTTTATCAGGACGGCAGGACGAAGCTTCCGGTTTTCACAACGAGGGCAGATACAGTTTTTGGCGTCACATTCATAACCATTGCTCCTGAGCATGAAATCCTTGAGAGAATCCTCAAAGACTCTCCGAACAGGGAGGAGGTGGAAAAGTACATTCAGGAAGCACTACAAAAAACAGAGATAGAGAGGACGGCAGAGGAAAAGGAAAAGACCGGGATTTTCACGGGAACATACGCAATTCATCCACTCACAGGAGAAAAGGTCCAGATCTGGGTGGCCGATTATGTGCTCGTGAATTATGGTACCGGTATCGTGATGGGGGTGCCTGCACACGACGAAAGGGACTACATGTTCGCCAGAAAGTACGGTATTCCTATAAAGACGGTGGTAAAACCCGTTGATGGTGACATAGAGGAGGGAGAGCTTTTTACCGATTATGGTGTAATGGTGAATTCAGGCGAGTTTTCTGGCCTCCCGTCAAAGGAAGGTATCCGGGCAATTCAGAAAAAACTCAAAGAGATGGGACTCGGTGGACCTGCAGTCAGTTACAGGTTAAAAGACTGGTTGATTTCACGCCAGAGATACTGGGGAGCTCCCATACCGGTTGTTCATTGCCCCAGATGTGGGGTTGTCCCGGTACCGGAAGATGAGCTTCCCGTGCTGCTCCCTGAAAACATAAAGAGTTTCAAGCCTCAGGGACGCTCACCCCTCGAGGATGTGGATGAGTTTATGAATACCACCTGCCCTAAGTGTGGTGGCCCAGCTAAGAGGGATCCCGACACCATGGACACCTTTGTGGATTCATCCTGGTATTATCTCAGGTATGTGGATCCTCACAACGATAAAGAGCCCTTCAGTAAGAGTGAAGCGGAGAAGTGGATGCCTGTTGATCAGTACATCGGTGGAGCTGAGCACGCTACAAAGCACCTGATTTACGCAAGGTTTATCAATAAAGTGTTTTTCGACGCCGGAATGGTACCCTCCAGTGAGCCTTTCTCCGCCCTGTTTACTCAGGGGCTCGTTCATAAAAAGTTTTACTGGTGTCCTGTCTGTAAGGAAGTCGTTGAAGAGGCCGATGTTGAGTTTAAAGATGGACCTTACCATAAAAAATGCGGCAACAGGCTTGAAGAGCGGGTGGAAATGATGTCAAAATCCCGCGGTAATGTGGTTCGTGTCGGTCCCTTCGTTAGAGAGCACGGGGCCGATGTTGCAAGGATAACGATCCTCTTTGCAGGCCCTGCTGAAAAGGACATGGAATGGACAGACGCTGGTGTTGAGGGCGCAAAGAGGTTTATCAACCGCGTCTGGAGACTTTATCAGGATAACATAGAGAAAATTGATAAAAATGCGAAAGTTGACCCATCAAAGCTGAATCGAGAAGAGAAAAAGCTTTATGTCACTTTACAGAGGACCATTTACGAGGTAAGAAAAGACTCTGCAGAGTTCCATTTTAACACTGCAATTGCGAGGATAATGGAGCTTGTAAATGCACTTTACTCATTCCAGAATCCTGAGAGTCCTGTATTTTCTGAGAGTCTTCAAAAACTCGTTCTCCTCCTTGCTCCTTTTGCCCCTCATCTGGCAGAAGAACTGTGGCATCAGCTTGGAAACGAGGACTCCGTATTTCGTAATAGATTTCCCGAGTACAACGAAGATTATCTCACTCACGATACAATAGAGATACCTGTCCAGATTAACGGAAAGGTGAGAAGCCGCATCCTGGTCTCGGTGGACGCAGGTGAAGAGGAGGTTAAAAGACTTGCAATGGGTGACGAGAGAGTCAGGAAGTTTACAGAAGGTAAGGTAATCGTGAAGACCATTTATGTTCCTGGAAAACTTCTCAGTCTGGTGGTGAAAGATGGAAATTAGACTTGCGAGAATTCGCAGGAGGGATGAGGTATTTTTCGGAGCGGTTATAGATGGTAACTTTTTCCCCATGGTAAACGAAAAAACAGGCGAGAAGATAGACAGATCTGCCGGCCTTGTCTTTGACTTTGTTTACGAGGACCTGCTCGTTCCTGTGAACCCCACGAAGATAGTGGCAGTGGGATTGAACTACAGGTCACATGTGGGAGAGGTGAGGGCAGGAGATGCAGAGCCAGAGGAGCCAGTTCTGTTTATAAAGCCTTCCACCTCCGTTATAGGTCCTGACGAGGAGATCGTGGTTCCGGCGGATATTGGCAGGGTTGACTACGAGGCTGAGCTTGCAGTGGTTATAAAGGAGAAGGCCAGGAATGTATCAGAAGAGGAAGCAGAGAGGTACATCCTCGGATACACATGCCTCAACGATGTTACAGCGAGGGACCTTCAGAGAAAGGATAAGCAGTGGACGAGGGCCAAGGGGTTTGACACATTTGCCCCTGTAGGTCCCTGGATCGTTCCTGCAGAGTACTATGATCCATCTAATGTGGAGGTTGTTACACGGCTGAACGGTACGGAAGTTCAGAGGGGGAATACCGGGGATATGATATTCCCTATTCCATTTTTGATTTCCTACATTTCCAGGATAATGACGCTGAATCCCGGTGATGTGATCTCAACCGGTACG
>JALSOY010000033.1 GCA_026986235.1 Caldifarciminota bacterium | reverse complement strand
TCACGCTCTTTGCACCTGCGAGGTAGCCGATCCTGGCGGAGTCGAGGATCCGTTCAATTGATTTTCTGACCTTTTCTGGTTCCCTTGAGTTTAAATTTATGAAGTAAGGTGCGTGGACTGTAAGCTCGAGGCCCAATTTCTGGCGTAATCTGTTGACTTTTCTGGCAAGGTCGGGTTTCATCCTCACCCCCTGTACGAATTCCAGCTCCATGCAATCAAGTCCGAGTTTTGCCACCTGTTTTATTCCTTCCTCCGTCGATTTTTTAGGTGAAGAATGTGGGACACCGGCGGGACCAAAAAGAAGAGCCTTCCACTTACCCATCTTTCAGATGCTCCTCAAAGAGCCTTCCTGCACGGAATAGAGATTTTTCGTCAAAGGGTCTTGCCATGAGCTGGAAGCCTATGGGAAGTCCACTGGATGTCTTACAGCAGGGGATAGAAATGGCCGGCAGTCCTGCAAGGCTTGCAGTTACCGTGAAGACATCTGAAAGGTAAAGGGATACGGGATCGGTTATCTTTTCACCTATTTTGAAAGGTGGGGTAGGGGAAACGGGGGTAAGTATCAAGTCAACCTTTTTGAAAGCCCTGTCAAAGTCCTGTCTTATCAGTCTTCTTGCCTTCTGAGCGTTGAGATAGTACGCATCGTAGTAACCGGCTGACAGGGCGAATGTGCCGAGCAGGATTCTCCTTTTCACCTCGTCGCCAAATCCTTCTGTGCGTGTTTTTTTGTACATTTCGTCAAGTGTTCTGAAGTCCCGTGCCCTGAAACCGTATCTCACCCCGTCGTACCTTGCCAGGTTAGAACTTGCCTCAGATGTCGCAATTATGTAGTAAACAGAAATTGCATACTCTGTGTGGGGGAGACTGATCCTTTCTATCTCGTAACCGGCTTTCTCAAACTTTTTTGCCACCTGCAAAACGCCGTCTTTCACTTCGGGGTGTAGTCCTTCGGTGAAATATTCGTCAGGGATACCCACTTTGTACTTCTGGTCTTCGTATCCCTGGAAAATTTCGTTGATGTCTGGAACGGGAGCATCTGCGGATGTGGAGTCCTTTGGATCAATGCCGGAAATGGTACTGAAGATGACGGCTGCATCAAAAATGGATTTTGTGATAGGACCGATCTGGTCGAGAGAGGATCCGAATGCAACGAGGCCGTACCTGGAGACCCTGCCGTAAGTTGGCTTTAAACCTACGACACCGCAGAAGGATGCAGGTTGTCTTATTGATCCCCCGGTGTCTGAACCCAGTGCTGCAACGGCTTCGTCTGCCGCAACTGCAGCAGCAGATCCGCTTGACGAACCTCCGGGGACATAATCAATGTTGTGTGGGTTCCTCGTGGGACCAAAGTAGGAATGTTCCCCCGAAGATCCCATTGCAAATTCGTCCATGTTTGTTTTTCCAATTATAATTGCGCCGTTTTCAAGGAGCCTGTTCACCACTGTTGCGTTGTATGGAGGCCTGTACCCGAGCAGGATCCTTGAGCCGCAGGTCGTATCCATGTCCTTCGTGGAGATGTTATCCTTGACCGCTATCGGTATCCCGTAGAGATAAGGCTTTTCCGGGTTCAAATTTTTTTCAAGGTCAACTGCCCTCTCTCTTGCCTCGTCTTCGTAAAGGCTGATGTATGCGTTGATTTCGTTTTCCCGGTTTTTTATGTTTTCAAAAACCCGGTCAACGACCTCGCTTATTGAAATTTCTCCTTTAATGTAACTTTCATGAATCTCTTTTATGGTCATTGCTCACCACCTGATTTTGAAAGTTTCGAACTCACCAGTAAAGGGTTCGTAGTGAACTTCAACATGGTCAACTCTTGCGGCAGGGGGTCCCTCGTGGCACCACTCTACAATCTTTTTCACCGCCTCTTCATCACCCTCGAATACGGCTTCTACCCGCCCATCGGGTAAATTTTTAACCCAGCCTGTGACGCCAAGCCTGTGGGCCATTCTCCTCGTAGAGTCTCTGAAGAATACACCCTGTACCCTCCCAGAAATGAATACATGTGCCCTTACTTTCATGTGTGAAATTTTAATCCTCAGGTAAAAAATCCACAACCCGGCTCTTTCTGGAACTTCAGGTATTCGAGAATCCCCCTTAGATAGAAGGGATACAAAGGGGGATGCTTACCGCTCGAATTTCAATCCCCCTGTCTCCCCCTTCTCCAAGGGGGATTGAGTGAGAGGATATTCCCCCTTCACTAAGGGGGATTTTGGGAGAGGAGGAATTCCCTCTTCACCAAGGAGGATTTTGGGAGAGGAAGGATCCGCCCTTCTCAATGGGGGACTTTGAGAATCCCCCTTTTCCAAAGGGGGATTCTGGAAACCCTGATCCCCCTTCGACAGAAGGGGGATGTTTACCTCTTAAAAAACCACCTTTAGATGGGGAATAAGTTTATGGAGAAAAAAATTTTTCGAACATATTCCTCTCTGAAACTTGACGGAATGCGGGAGTTCACCAAATACTTTTGGTCATGAAAAAAATACTCATAGTCGAGGACGATCCTGTTCTTTTGAACACCTATAGTGCTGCCCTCAAATCTCTCGGTTACGAAGTTGAACATGCCAGTGACCTGAAGGATTTAAAGAAGAAATCGAGGAAGAAGTACACTCTCGTACTGATGAACAGGAGCTTTAAGGGAGCTATTCTGGACGAAATGCTCGTGGATGGAAAGTTAAAATTCAGGTCTCCAGTTATCATGGTATCTGGCATAACGGATGCGGAGAAGGCGGCAAGACTTATAGAAAATGGTGTTATAGTTGACTTCATTCACAAGGCAGAGGGTACTCTGGAGCTTACCAGTGAAATACGGAGAATCGAGAGGAAGCTCAAGGATGTGAGGCCGGATCTTATGGAGTTTTACAACGGTATCTTTGACCTGCCACACAAAAGCAGAAGGTTGGTTAAGCGAAAAATAATCGCCTATTCTCCCGTCATGGTTGATGTTATCCGGAGGGCCATCGCCTATGCCAGGAGCCCCGGCCTGAACATCCTGATCGTGGGTGAAGCAGGCACCGGTAGAAGTGCACTTGCAGATTATGTTGTTGAACACATTCCCGGCAAAAAAAGTCTGATAAAAGTTCCACCGGGACAGTGGAACATTCTCTCGGAGGTGGAGGAGGAGAGGGTGAGGGTCGGTTACGAGCAGGAAGGAGATGAGAATTTCGTCGTTGTTCTTGACGGAATTGAGGAGCTGCCCCGTGGTGAGCAGGTTTACATACTCGGTCTTGTTAAAGAGTCAAGGGCTCGATTCGTCAGTGTAGCGACCCTGGATATTTTCGACAGGTTGAAATCGAGGGATTTTATACCTGAACTGTTTCAGTATTTATCAGGAGGACTTCTGATGATTCCGCCTCTGAGAAAGAGGATGAAAGAAGAAATTGCCCTCCTCCTCGAGCACTTCCTGAGAAAGGAAGAGAAGGCTCGCAGGATAAAAGTTGGGCTTTCCGAGGAAGCCTTCAGAATCCTTATTTCCTACCCCTGGCCGGGAAATGTGGTGGAACTCGAACTAAAAGTTAAAAGTGCCGTTGCAACCCTGTCCCCGGGAAACAGAATCATTGGTGTCAACAACATTCCGGGTGAGATAGTTCAGTTCGTAAAAAGTGGCAACGAGTCCCTGTTTCAGACCTTTCTTGCCAACTTTCTAACCTCATTAGATTACGAAAGTGTTTCATACGAAGAGATAGAAAACTGGACGGACACTTTTAAGTATGCATTGTTAAAGAAGATTTTTGAAATGGCCCGATTTGATCTCAAGGAAGTGAAAAAGATTTTGAAAACGGAAAGACCTATAGAGAAGGATCCTGTGGTCAGGAAAATTCTGGAAGAAGCAGGGAGACAGAGGTCATGAACTATGTTATAAGGACAGAGAGACTGGTAAAGATTTATCATGCAGGAGGACCGGTAAAGAAGAAGGAGATAGAGGCGGTTCGTGGACTTGACCTGAGTGTCAGGCGAGGTGAGATTTACGGATTTCTGGGGCCCAACGGTGCAGGTAAGAGTACGACGATAAAGGTTTTAATGAATCTTATATTTCCCACCTCAGGAGCAGCTTTTTTATTCGATCAGCCCGTGGAAAGGCCCGATGTGAGGGATAAAGTTGGATTTTTGCCGGAAAATCCTTACTTTTACGAGTATCTCACGGCTGAAGAGTTTTTGAAGCTCAACGCAGATCTCTACGGAATCCCATCTCAAAGGGCAAAAGAAAAGATCGATGGACTATTAGATTTTGTTGGACTTTCCAGATTCAGGAAGACGAGACTCAAAAAATTTTCCAAAGGTATGCTTCAGAGAATAGGTCTTGCTCAGGCCCTTATAAACGATCCGGAACTCGTTATCCTCGACGAGCCCACATCGGGTCTTGACCCCATAGGCAGAAAAATGGTTCTTGACCTTATCAAAACCCTGGGAGATCAGGGAAAGACCGTATTTTTCAGTACACATATTTTGAGTGATGTTGAATCCGTGTGCACTCAGGTGGGGATAATCATTAAGGGCAAGCTGAGAAAAAGTGGAAATATAGAGGAGATACTCGAGTCAGACGATGACCTTTTCAGGGTGAGGCTGAAAGGAAAACTTAACGAAGATCTCAAAAAGTTCAATCCTCAGGTCACCGGAGAAGAGATCGTTATTTCACCTGTAACCGGAGAGGTGTTATACGAGGTTTTTGATCTGGTAAAAAGAGGTTCTGACCTTCAGCTGGTTGAAGTGGGAAAGTTCAGAAAGACACTTGAAGAGGTTTTTCTTGAGGAGGTCGAGAAAGTAAAAAGAGAGGAAGGGTATGAGGCGGATTAAGACACTTGCTTTTGGGACATTCAAGGAAGGTGTGAGGAGCAAGCAGTTTCTAAGTGTTGCCGTATTTGCTGTTTTGATGCTCCTTTCGGCACTTGTTATGAGTGAGATGTCTTTTTCTGAGAGGAAGAAGATCGTGGAGGATGTGGGGTTGACCTTCATGGT
>JALSOY010000032.1 GCA_026986235.1 Caldifarciminota bacterium | reverse complement strand
TCAGCTTAAAAAGTATCTGAGTATTGAGGATTTTCTCCGGTTCTATTTGAGGCTGGACATTGATCTGGATGAAGTTTATCGTGAGATCGGGAAGGATCGGTATGTGAAATCTGCCATCGAAATGTACAGGGGGCTTACTATCCTGAGGCAGGAGCCGTACGAAACGCTTGTAAGTTACATGATTTCCCCCATGAATTCAGTTGAAAAAATTGCTGCAAAGTTAAACGAAATTTCCTTGTTGTTGGGGAAAAGGGTGAAATTCACGGGTAAGATTTTTCCTCTGTTTCCGACACCCGTAAGCTTTCTCAGGAATGAGAAAAGGTTTTCCTCGATAAAGCTCAGGTTTGGTGTTGAGCAGGCGAGAAACATTCTGAACGCCGTAAGGTGGGTGCGTGATGGTGGATTTGAAGGAATGTACGATGTGCCATACAGAAAAGTGGTGTCAGAACTTCTGAAGATAAGGGGTGTTGGTCGGAAGATAGCGGATTGTGTTGCACTTTTTTCACTTAACAAGCTGGAGGCTGTTCCTCTTGATGTGCACATAAAGAGGGTTACTGTGAGTCTTTACGGCAAAAGGCTCGGCAGAAGGCCAAAGGGTGTTCCAGAGTATGAGTTTTTCGGGAAATTCTGGAGGAGTTATTTCGGAAGGTATGCGGGGTTTGCTCAGGAATACCTGTATCTTGCGTCCAGGGACGGGATATTCAATCAACCGTGAGCCTGCAGCCAGGATTTACCCCAGCCCATATCAACGACGATGGGAACATCAAGTTTTATAGCGTTTTCCATTCTTTCTTTAACTATGCTTTTTGCTCTTTCAAAGTGTTCTTCTTTTACCTCAATGAGGAGTTCGTCGTGCACCTGAATTATTAAGTGAGCGTCAATATTTTCTTCTTCAAACGACCGGTTAACATCTATCATGGCCTTTTTTATCAGGTCGGCTGCTGATCCCTGTATGGGGGCATTTATAGCAATTCTTTCAAAAAATTCCCTCACCTGTCTGTTGGGGCTGTTGATGTTGTGTACATACCTTCTTCTACCCATGATGGTGGTAACATATCCCTTCTCGCGTGCCTCTTTTAGGGTTCTGTCTATCCAGTCTTTGACACGAGGGTAGGAGAGGAAGTAGTTAAGGATAATTCCGGCTGCTTCTTCATTGGATATTCCCAATTCTTTTGCGAGACCAAAGGGGCTCATTCCGTAGGCAATTCCGAAATTAACGACTTTTGCCCTTCTTCTGTCGTTTTCGTCAACATCTTCAACTGATTTGCCCGTGATGAGTGCGGCGGTCTGTCGGTGGATGTCCTCACCGTTCAGGAACGCCTTCTTGAGGTTTTCGTCCCCTGTGATGTGGGCAAGTATTCTGAGCTCGATCTGGGAGTAGTCAGCAGAAAGGAGGATGTATCCTTCAGGTGCAATGAAGGCATCCCTTACCAGTTTCCCGAGATCCCCTCTTATGGGGATGTTCTGGATGTTGGGATTTGTGCAGGAAATCCTGCCAGTAGCTGTCCCGGTCTGGTTGTAAGTGGGATAGATTCTACCAGTCTCTGGATCCTGAAGCTCAAGAAGTGAAAGCACATAGGTGGACCTTACCTTATAAAGTTCCCTGAATTCAAGTATGGTTTTTGGTAGTTCGTGGATTGCAGCGAGCTTGCTCAATACCTCTGCGTCTGTGGAGTATCCTGACTTTGTTTTCTTTATAGGTGGTAGTTTGAGTTTTTCAAAGAGTATGTGGGAAAGCTGCCTGGGTGAATTGATGTTGAACTTTGTGCCTGCAAGGTCGTAAATCTTCTGCTCAAGTTTTATAAGCTGTTTCTGAACCTCTATGTCGAGTTTTTTGAGCTTATCTCTGTCGAGCAGGATGCCTCTGTTTTCCATTTTTGCCAGTACATAGGCGAGTGGGAGCTCTATTTCGCGGTAGAGTTTTTCAAGTGATAGCTTCCTGAGTTCGTTTTCTATATGGTCCCTTGTCTGGAGAACGAGGGAGACCTCGTATGCAGGTGCATCTGGCTCCTCCTGTTCAAAGGCCATACCAAGGTAGTACATGGCCAGGTATGATGAATCGTACCTCGGTCTCTCAGGGTCAAGTAGATAGTCTCCCAGCATCATGTCAAAGTCAAAGATCAGGGGTCTTCTCCCCGTTTTCAGTATAGCTCTATAGACATTTTTCGTGTCAAATGCCCACCTGGGACTGGAATTTAAAAGGTTTTCTGCACCTTCAATGCTAAATTTGAATATTTTCTCGGGTTCACTTCCAGCATACACGAGGTTACCTCGGATGCTCACGGCAAATCCGTTGCTGAAAGACGGCCTTTGTTCAAGAATTCTGATCCCTTCAGGTCTCTGAGCCATCTCCTTCATGAGGTTTGTGAACTCGAGTCGCCTGAAGATGGCAAAAAGTTTTTTGCGGTCAGGTTTCTTTACTCTGAGTTTTTCAAGATCGAGTTCTACAGGAGAATCTATATCCAGCCTGGCAAGTTCTCTCGTCATAAAGACCTGATCTCTGTAAGCCTTCAGGTTTTCCCGTATGTTTTTCCGCTTAACCTTTTCAATGTTGGCAAACAGGTTTTCGAGTGATCCAAATTCATTGATCAGGCTGACCGCGGTTTTCTCGCCGATTCCGGGAACTCCGGGTATGTTGTCTATCTGGTCGCCCATGAGAGCGAGCAGGTCGGGTATCCTTTCCGGCGGAATTCCGAACTTTTCCTTAACCTTTTCAGGTGTGTAGATAATATCTTCCTTTGGCCTTGTATCGAGAACCTTTATTCTGTCATTTACGATCTGCAGGAGGTCCTTGTCACTGGTGACGATAATCACTTCAAGTCCCTTCTCTTCTGCCTTTTTTGCGAGTGTCACGAGGACATCGTCTGCTTCGTAGCCGGGAATTTCGTAGATGGTGAGACCGAAACCCTCACCTATCTCCTTGATCCATTTGAGATTCATTGAAAGTTCAGAAGGCATGGGTGGCCGCTGAGCCTTGTATTCCCTGAATCTTTCGTGCCTGAAAGTAGGTCCCTTTGCGTCGAAAACCAGGGCAACATAGTCTGGCTTCAGGGTCCTGAGTAGTTTAAGAAGAGAGTTGGTGAAGGCAAATGCGGCACTTGTATTCTCTCCCCTTGAATTCCTTAGAGGATTTCTGGAAAATGCGAAGAATGCCCGGTAGGCCAGGGAAGTTCCGTCTATTAAGAGAAGCCTTTTCATTGTCCTTCAACAACTATTCTGGAGAAGTCGCCGTAATGGCTGAAAACTTCACGGACAAATTTCAGGAGGGCAAGGCGGTTTTTCTTGACGCTCTCGTTTTCTGTCATGACGAATACATTGTCGAAGAAGCGATCAATGGGATCTTTCAATATCAAAAGCTGGTTAAGAGCCTCTCTGAATTCCTCCTCTTTCAGGGCTTCAATCACCCTGGGCCTGACCTTACTGGCGGTTTCGTAAAGAACCCTTTCCTCCTCCTTTTCAAATAGTTCTGGATTTACCTCAGGAAGATCTCCGGCATTTTTCAGGATGTTTGCAACCCTTTTCTGGCCCACGACCACCTTTTCAAATACATCCGGCTCCACCCTGAGAAGGTCGTTCAGAACCAGGGCTCGATTTTTCAGGTTTACAAGGTCCTTGATTCCAGAGGCTATTACGGCATCAACTATGTCGTACCTTATGCCCAGTCTTTCCTCGAGGTAGTTCTCAAACCGGGTGAAGATGAAATCGAGGATTTTATCCAGAAGTCCTTCGTCCTCAATCCCGTATATTTCCATTGAGAGCCTGATGGCATTTTCAAGATTGAGCTTGATGTTGAGCCCCAGGATGAGTTCAATAAGTCCGTAAGAGAGTTTCCGGATCCCGAGGGGATCCTGAGAGCCTTTAACCTCGTAACCGGATGAAAATATGCCAACGATGGTGTCAATCCTGTCAGCTATGCCCACATAGGCGGATTCTTTTTGAGTGGGTAACGAGTCACCTGAAAACCTCGGCAGGTGGTGCTCGTAGATTACCTTTGCCACCCTTTCATCCTCACCGAGAGCGAGGGCATATTCCATTCCAATCCTACCTTCGAGTTTGGTAAATTCCTTTCCGTCACGAATCATCTCTGTGGTGAGGTCCGTTTTTGAGAGAAGGGCACCCCGATCTATCACTCTCATGTCAACATCAGGGTCTTTGGCAGCCAGTTTCAGCGCAAGATCACGGATGCGCATGACCTTTTCGTACACGGTGATCACCTTTCCATCAATTTCCCTCCACACCACACCTTTTAACTTCTCGACGCGTACCTCAAGAGATTCTTTCAGGTCTTCTTCGTAGTAGAACTTTGCATCCTCAAGTCTGGCCCTCAAAACTCGTTCAAGGCCGGGTCTTATGAGGTTTTCATAATCCTTGAGATTGTTTATTACAGCGATAAAGTGAGGAAGAAGCTTACCATTTTCGTCGGCAACGGAGAAGTACCTCTGATGTTGTTTCATTGCGGTGATGACCACATCGGGGGGAAGCTTTAAATATTTTTCTTCAAAACTTCCAAGGATTGCCTCAGGGAACTCCACGAGATTCGTTACCTCGTCAACTAACTCATCGTCATGTATGGGTCTTCCGCCGGCTTTCGTTGCAACTTCCTGAATCTTCTTGAGAACGATTTCACGCCTCTTTTTGAAATCAACGATAACAAAGTTTTTTTCCATAATCTGCTCATACTGTAACGGGTCCTGAATTTCGATTTCTCCCGGTGAAATGAGCCTGTGTCCACGGGTCAGTCTTCCAGCCCTCACCCCTGCAAGTTCAATATTGATAACATCGTTACCAAAGAGGAAGAGGATCCACCGGATGGGACGCGGGAACCTAAAGGAATCAGCCCACCTCATGGTCTTTTTGAACTTGAGAGACCTCACCATTTCAGGTACTTCCTGCTTCAGAAGCTCCTCCGTGAAGGCACCCCCTTCACGCACAACAGCGGCCACATACTCACCTTT
>JALSOY010000031.1 GCA_026986235.1 Caldifarciminota bacterium | reverse complement strand
TCTCTCCCAGTTTCCTGAGGATCTTAATATAGCCCCGCTTGAATTTTTTATATTTTTTGAAGAGTTCCTCTGCTGCCTCATGAGGTTTACCCTCACCTTTTACCCTGATTTCCTTACCATTTACATCTATCACAAGAAACTCCCCCTCTATTTTGAAATCACCTGATAAGATTTTTTCGCCTGCAATTCTGTAAAGGTCGTAATTTTTTACTTTCTCAAGTTCCTGAAGGAGTCTTGCGTGTGTCTCTCCTTTTTGAGTGTTATGTTTTGTCCTGGAGGAAAAGTAAAAGTCGAGGAGTGCAGAGTAGGTGGGAAAATACCTTTTTGCACTGCAGTCCAGTTCAATGGGGGAATAGACTTCTTTTTCGGGGCAATAAAGGGCAATGGTTTCATTCAGGGCCATATAGATCTTCTCGCCAAAAGGAGGGGTGAGCCACGGTATGAACCCGGCGAGTTTTTCCGGGTCAAAATGCCTTTGTGGTGGAGGGGTATAGTCAATGCCCGGTACAACAGGTCTAATGCTCGACTGTGGAACCTTTCTAAAAGCATCCACGACCTTCCCCTCCCCGCTTACCAGTATCAGGTTGGAGTGTTTACCCGTGAGTTCCACTGCGAGCACCAGTTTTCTGAGTCCCCTGTCTTTTGAAAAAATGAGGTAGATGAGTCTATCCCACTTTTTTACGCGTACATTAACAATAGTAAATCCCCTGAGATGGAGTTCAAACCCGTAGCTATCGCCTTCGAAAGTCCTTTCCGTCAGATGAATCCTGTATGCTGAGGGATCGAGGGAGATCAGGATTTTCTCATTTTCGAGTGTTAGGAGAAAATCACGGTCACGCCGTATGAAACTCTTGAGCCTTTTGCCTCTCAACGGCTCTATTTCCCTTTTTACGATAATTGCGTCAATTTCAGAAAATTTCTGGCGTCTCATTAAAAGGTATGGAATCTGTACATGAACGATACGGAAATGAGTGGAGATGGGTCTGCTTCGTGACCGGTCAAAAAATAAGGAGCATACCCAAGGAGGCGGGGATTGAGCTGGAATTCAGCCAGAAAGTCGGAAAATTCAAAGGCGAGTCCCCACCTTCGCTGTACATAAGTTGAATCCTTTTCCCTGACAAAATCACCTGACAGTTCCATGTAAAGCCAGCTGGAAATGGGGAAGTATCCACCTGCTGTTACAAGTATTTCACGGGAGTTTCCACCTGCACCCAGGAAAAAAATGCGGTTTTCGGTAGGTGTAACCATCAAGTCCAGGAGGAGGGAAACAGAGTCTCCGGCGGTTATCCAGGCCCCGAGCATTTTCTGACTGCTCAGTTCCTTTTCAAACTTGAAATTCAACACATCAAATTTTCCATCTTCCACGCTTACAGAGATGTCCGTGCGTGAGAATGTCGCGTTGTAACCCAAAGAAAAAATTCCTGACCATGTGTCGGAGGAGTAGCTACCCATAATGCCAAGGTCCCAGAATCCTTCTGTGAGATTTGCAGCCGTATAAATGGATCTCCCGGCTGTTGAAACGAAAATCCCCCTTCTGCCGGATTTGTAGAGAATGGAAACGGCATCTCCGGAGAGGGAAATAAAGTCTGTATAGCCGTTTATAGAGGATGGGAAAGTGTGAATGTTCAGAAAACTGTTAAGAAAAATTCCCGTCTTCCCAAGTGGATCGTATGTCTGTGAAAATAAAAGAAAGGGGAGCAGAACTAACAAAGTCCCGGTATTCTTCATCTGCCCCCCTATCTATTACGAGTGAATAAACAGGGTTATAAAGTAGTTGTAGTTGGTTACCACGATAAGGAATGTGTTTGTGCTGACACCCTGGGCTTTCACATAGATGTAGAATCTGCCGTCGCCTGTAACGATCTGGTCAACGAAGAACTGTAAAAGGCCATTCATGTCGAAAAAGTCCATCCAGTTGTTTCCATTAACCTGAATCGTGTCCTGGGGTGGTATAATGATGGAACCGAGGAGGGTGGCACTGTCAGCTACATTGCTGCTCGTGAGGGTGGAGTCGTCGGAAAAGTACACATAAAAGGCTGCGGTGTCCTGACCGAGGTTGTAAATCGTCGCAGTTGCAGAGTCAGGTCTCAGGCTATCAACATTGTTTACATACTCCTGCCAGTTGTCGAGAACACTATCCATGTCAACATATACTCTAAGAAAACCTGAATCAGGAGACATTACAGATTTTCCCGTACTTTCCATCTGAACACTGTCAACGACCCCGATAGTTGCCGGGACGGCAACAGGCAGGGTCACCTCCGTGCATCCCCAGAAAAGAAACCCTGCTATTAGGGCTATTATTCCTGCACCTATAAGTTTACGCATCGTTCATCGACCTCCCGTAGTTTGATATGAAATGATAAGGTCAAATCTCCCTTATATCAACAGAATCGCCGAGAGGGAAGACAAAAGGGGATCCGTACCGCTAAAAATACAATCCCCCTGTATCCCCCTTCACCAAGGGGGATTTTGAGGGGGGATTCTCCCCCTTCACCAAGGGGGATTTTGAGAGGGGATTCTCCCCCTTCACCAAGGGGGATTTTGGGAGAGGATGACCCACCTTCACCAGGGGGATTTTGGGATACCAAAGTCCCCCTCGCAAGAAGGGGGATGTTTACCTTCAGGATAGAAACGAAAAAGGGGTGGATCCCCACGGGAGGAGATCCACCCCTCTGTGATGTCAGTTTATATTAAAAACTATTCAGGCTGAACAGTTTCTACATAGACGAATTTCCCGTTTTCCACTTTCAGGATTACGGCTGGTTTTATTCCGTCTCCATGCTCTATGGTGATTACTCCGGTCACACCTTCAAAGTCCTTTGTGTTCTCAATTTCATCCCTGACTTTTTCTCTGTCAAAGGATCCGGCCCTCTCTATCGCGTCTAACAAAATGTTGTACGCATCGTAGGAGAGTGCCGAGACAGAGTCGGGAGACTTTTTGTACTTCTTATGGAACTTTTTCACGAATCTTTTACCAACTTCAGTGGTCACTCCATTTTCATCAAAGTGTGTGGTGAAGTACAGGCCGTCAACTGCCTTACCTCCGATCTTTATGAGCTCCTCAGCCTGGGCTGCATCTCCGCTCATGAATGTCTGTTTGAGTCCAAGGTCTCTTGCCTGTCTCATGATGAGTGCATCTTCCGTAAAGTATCCCGGAACATAGATGAGATCGGGATTTACGGCCTTTATGGACGAGAGTTGTGCCGTAAAATCCTGGTCACCCGTCTGGTAGTAAGTGGTAGAAACGATTTTCCCACCCATTTTGGTGAAGTTCTGGATGAAGAAATTGGCGATACCCACACAGTAGTCTTGGGCAATGTCGATCATCACAGCGGCGGTTTTTGCGTGGAGTTTTTCCCTTGCAAATTTTGCGGCGACCTTTCCCTGGAACGGATCAATGAAACAGGCTCTGAAGATGTACCTTCTATTTTGGGTGACTATGGGATTTGTTGCCCATGGGCTTATGAGAGGGACACCTGCATTTTCCGCAATTGGAGCGGCTGACAGGGTGTTGGAGCTTGAAATAGGACCGATGATGGCAAATACTCCGTCCTTCTTTATGAGTCTCTGGGTCGCATTGGCAGCCTCTATTTTGTCGGACTTGTTGTCAACGAGAACGAGTTTAACTTTTTTACCTAATACCGTTGGTCTTTCTTCGTTGGCAAGCTGGAGACCGTACCATCCCATCTGACCGTAGGGAGCGTTTGGACCTGTTATTGGAAGATTTACACCAATTTTTACGACCTGTGCTGAGGCAATGCCCAGCATTATACCTGCGACGACTATATGTTTAAAGAACCTCATAACAACACCTCCTGTTAATGATTTATTATACATGAAATGGAAGATTTTCGAAACCACACGCGGAGGCTGATCGAAAAAGTGAGGGTGTTCGCACAATCCCCCTGTCTCCCCATTTTCCAAGGGGGATTTTACACGACCAAAGTCCCCCTTCTTCAGAAGGGGGACTAAGGGGGATGCTTTCCACTTAATTTCAATCCCCCTCAATCCCCCTTCACCAAGGGGGATTTTTTGAGAGAAGGGATCCCCCTTTCTCCAGCGGGACTTTGAGAATCCCCCTTTTCAAGGGGGGACTTTAAGAATCTCTCTTTTAGTAAAGGGGAATTGGAATTTAAGCAAAAGACATCTCCCTTTCAAAAATTTCGCTCGGGGAATATAATCTATGTAACAGGAGGTGAGTCATGAAGAAAATCATATTGGCTGTGATAGTAGCGGGAGTCCTGCACGGGCAGGGCAACTGGAACTGGCCATCTACAGGGCCTGACGGTGGAACCATCCTTTCAGTTGCCAGTGATGGAAACAACACTGTGGCAACATCGATAAACAATGCCTGGAGACGGAACGGGGATTCCTGGGATCTCGTCCTTTACAATGTGGGAGCGCCTTATGTGTTAAACACCGGACAGTCCAGATTCTGCCTGATCAAGAACACATGGGATTCAACGAGGGTTTACTTCTCTTCAAATGGGGGCTTAACATGGAATTCCACACTCCTTATAAATGGTCGGGTTACTGGATTTTCAAGAGTCCATGGAAGTTATGTCTATATTGCGACAGAGGATGGAATTTATCAATCAAGTGACGGAGGCAATACCTGGAGTATCCACAATGCTCCATACCAGATCTATCCTGATTTGGTGGTAATAACCTATCTTCCTGACGACCCGTCAACGGTTTACCTGGGGTTTACAGGTGATAGCGCAGGTGTAAGAGTGTTCAGACTTTACAGGTCCACCGATTTCGGTACATCGTGGAATCTTTTATCGACATCCGATTATCTGATCGGTATGAATGTACTGGCTATAAATCCTGCCAACCCACAGGAACTTGTGGCGGGGGTATCCGAGGTTGAAAGGTTTCCGGGCCTTTATGTTTCCACCAACGGTGGCGCTAACTGGAGTTACATAATGAGTTCTCTGTCTGAGGGATTGATTGTGCCTGAGGCCCTCGCGTTTAAA
>JALSOY010000030.1 GCA_026986235.1 Caldifarciminota bacterium | reverse complement strand
ACTGTCACAAAAGGCACGGTGTTTCTCACATCCGACGATACCCCGGTTGAATTGACTTTTTACACTGTTGACGGGAGGGTGGTTAAAAGATTTACAAAGGGAGTGTCAGGTACCTTAAAATTAAAGCTCAACTTTCCCACGGGAATCTATTTCTTCAGGATAAAGTCAGAGGGCAGGGTACTTAAGACCGGAAAGGTCATCCTGTTTAAGTGACATGTACGAGGAAATAAAGGAAAAGTTCAGAAAACTTGAGAAGCAACTTCAGGATCCTGAGATTCTGGGGAATCAGGAGAAGTATATTTCCATAGCTCAGGAGTACAAGGAGTTGAAGGGACTCGTCGAAAAGATAGACCGTCTCGAGAACCTGAAAAGGGAGATCGAGAATATCAATCCCATGCTTGAAGAAGAACAGGATGAGGAGATGAGACAGTTTTTAAAGGAGGAGAAGGAAAGGATTGAGGCTGAAATTGAGGGACTCGACCGGGAGATAAAGTTCTCCCTGGTTCCCCGTGACCCTGACGACCTAAAGAACGCGATAGTAGAAATCAGGGCAGGGACTGGTGGGGAAGAGGCTGCCCTCTTTGCGAGGGATCTTTTCAGGATGTACACGAGATACGCGGAAAAGAGGGGCTGGAAGGTTAGCGTGACAGACCTTCACGAAACCCCCCTCGGCGGATACAAGGAGATTATTTTTATGATCGAGGGAAGGGGGGTATACGGAAGACTCAAGTACGAGTCCGGAGTTCACAGGGTTCAGAGAATACCTGTTACCGAAACAGGAGGGAGAATTCACACATCCTCGGCCTCTGTGGTGGTCCTCCCTGAGGCAGAGGAACAGGAAATTGAGATAAACCCTGATGAGCTTAAGATCGAGACATTCAGGGCAAGTGGTCCCGGAGGCCAGCATGTAAATGTTACTGATTCTGCAGTGAGGATCACCCATATTCCCACTGGTATTGTGGTCGCCTGCCAGGACGAGAGATCCCAGCACAAAAACCGGGCAAAAGCCCTGAGAATACTCAGAGCAAGACTCCAGGACCTCTACAGGAAAGAGAGAGAAAAGGAGATAGGCAGCAGAAGGAAAAGTTACATCGGTACCGGTGACAGGAGCGAAAAAATAAGGACATACAACTTCCCACAGAATCGTGTGACAGATCACAGGATAAACCTCACCATTTACAATCTCGAGGGTATTCTCAATGGAGACCTTGATGAGATACTCGACAGATTGCATGAAGTGGAACTGGAGAAAAAACTGAAAGAACTCACCACCGTCTGAAAAAGAACTTTCCACCTTCCTGAGTTTCACAAATCCTCCCGCCTCTGCATATTAAATGAAAAATTACCATCTACAGACAAAATATACAGAAAATTTTGCATAAAATTCCAGATATACAAAGTCGTTGATGATATAGGCCTTATCACTTAAAATTCTCAAAAATTTGATGAAAGGAGACCGATTATGAGACCCGAGATCAAAACAGAGTTACCCGGTCCAAAGGCAAGGGAAGTAATTGAAAGGGACGGCAGGTATGTTTCCCCTGCATACACCCGCAGTTATCCCTTCGTAATGGGTCGTGGACAGGGGTCGTGGGTGTGGGACATAGACGGGAACCGATTTCTCGATATGACCGCCGGAATAGCAGTTACCACAACCGGTCATTCCCATCCGGAGATCGTCAGGGTGATCAGCGAGCAGGCATCAAAGTTTTTACACATGGCAGGTGCAGACTTCTATTATGAAAATCAGACACTGCTGGCGGAAAAGCTTGCCGAGATTGCGCCGGGGGCCAAAAACAGACGGGTTTTCTTCGCAAATTCCGGAACCGAGGCCAACGAGGCCGCCTTGAAACTGGCGAGGTATCATACAAAAAGACCCATCTATCTCGCATTCTACAGGGCCTTCCACGGAAGAAGCTTTGGCTCCCTGTCCCTCACTGCCTCAAAAGCCGTCCAGCGCCGTTATTATGCACCCATGGTTCCACAGGTCGTTCACATTCCTTTCCCGGATCCTTACAGGCCCCCCTTCGGTATTCCAGCAGAAAAACTGACCGACACTATTATTGATTTTATCGAAAATACCGTTTTTAAAACGGTCGCGCCTCCTGAGGATGTTGCCGCATTTATCGTTGAACCCATCCAGGGAGAGGGCGGATATGTGGTCCCTCCCTCCGACTTTTACCCGAAACTTTACGATCTCCTAAAAAAGTACGATATCCTTTTCATAGACGATGAAGTACAGGCGGGTATGGGGAGAACCGGTAAGATGTTCGCCATAGAGCACTTTGGTGTGATACCCGATGTACTCACAGTTGCAAAGGGTATCGCCTCTGGCCTGCCTCTGGGTGCTGCCATTGCAAAAACCTCTTTGATGAACTGGGAACCGGGGTCTCACTCCTCCACCTTCGGTGGAAACCCCGTTGCCATTGCAGCTGCCCTCAAAACCATTGAGCTCCTTGAAAATGGACTCGTGGAGAATGCCGAAAAGATGGGTAATCTCCTCAAAAATGGACTCAAAGAAATCCAGAAAAAGTTTGAATTTGTCGGTGATGTCAGAGGACTGGGACTCATGATCGGAGTTGACATCGTGAAGGACAGGGAAACCAGAGAGCCGGATACTAAACTCAGGGATAGAATCGTTTATAGATGCTTTGAAAAGGGACTCCTGGTTCTGGGTGCCGGTGAAAGCGTCGTTAGATGGTCTCCATCACTTGTAATCACTGAAGAAGAAGTCAATGTCGCACTGGAAATATTCGAAGATGTATTGAAATCCATTTAGGAGGAAAAAAATTGAAGGAAAGAGTAAGGGTACTGATTCTTGGGGCAGCAGGGCGTGATTTTCATAACTTCAATGTTTATTTTCGTGGAAACGAACACTTTGAAGTTGTGGGTTTTACTGCAACACAGATTCCCAACATAGACGGACGCATCTATCCGGCAGAGCTTGCAGGTAACCTGTATCCAGACGGTATTCCCATTTACAGTGAGGAGAACCTCGAGAAAATCGTTGTCGAAAAAAATGTGGATGTCTGCGTCTTTTCCTACTCTGATGTTTCCCACGAGCATGTTATGCACCTTGCCTCAAGATGCGTCGCAGCAGGAGCCGACTACTGGCTGCTCGGAACGAAATTTACCATGCTTGAATCAACTAAACCTGTCATTGCGATAGGGGCTGTTAGAACCGGTTGCGGCAAAAGTCAAACCACAAGAAGGGTCTCGGATATACTGAGAGAATTGGGCAAAAAAGTCGTCGTCGTGAGACACCCCATGCCCTACGGTGACCTCAAAAAACAGGTTGTACAGAGATTTGCAAGTTACGAGGATCTCGACCGCTATCAGTGCACCGTAGAGGAGAGGGAGGAGTACGAACCTCACATTGAACGGGGTAATGTGGTTTACGCAGGCGTGGATTACGAAAAAATACTTAAAGAAGCTGAAAAAGAGGCCGATGTGATCCTGTGGGACGGCGGGAACAACGACATGCCATTCTTTAAACCCGATCTTTTCATCGTTGTTGCTGACCCTCACAGACCTTATCACGAACTCACATACTACCCCGGGGAGGTCAATGTAAGGATGGCGGACATCGTGGTGATCAACAAGATAGACACAGCATATCCCGAGGATGTCGATACTGTCAGGTCAAACATAAAATCCATCAATCCACGGGCAAGTATTGTCGAAGCCGCCTCACCTCTGTTTGTTGAAAACGGTGAGATTATCTCTGGTAAAAGGGCACTCGTGATCGAGGACGGTCCCACACTCACTCATGGTGAAATGCCCTATGGTGCAGGATATGTGGCGGCAACCAAGTACGGGGCAAGCGAAATTGTCAGCCCCGTTGAGTATGCAGTGGGATCGATTAAGGAGGCATACGAAAAATATCCCCATGTGACAGAGGTATTACCGGCCCTCGGATACGGGGAAAAGCAGCTAAACGAGCTTAAAGAGACAATCAACAGGGTCCCCGCAGATGTGGTTGTGGTGGCTACTCCGGTGAATCTTGGTAAGATTTTAAACATAAATAAACCCTGGGTCAGGGTAAAGTACGAACTACAGGAAATCGGATATCCCACACTAAAAGATCTGATAGTAAGATTTTTTGAGAAGTCATAACCATCCCCCTTCGCAAGAAGGGGGAGTAAAACGCACAACCATAATCCCCCTTCTTCAGAAGGGGGCCAGGGGGATGTCCACCGCTTAATTTTTCAATCCCCCTTTATCCCCCTTCTCCAAGGGGGATTATGAGAGACGATGATCCCCCTTCACCAGGGGGATTTTACACCATCAAATTCCCCCTTCTTTAGAAGGGGGACTAAGGGGGATGTCCACCGCTTAATTTTTCAATCCCCCATCAGGGGACTTGGATGGCGACAATCCGAGGCTTATAAAATATAATTATTCCATGCCGGATGAAAGTGTCATAAGAGCCCACGGCCTGTCCGTTGAAGAGTATGAAAAAATCGTTGAATACCTTGGTAGAGAGCCCAATCTTATCGAACTCGGTGTATTCTCCACCTCCTGGTCCGAGCACTGTTCTTATAAGAGTAGCAGATCGGTCTTAAAAACCCTGCACACCCGGGGAGAGAGGCTCCTTCAGGGACCTGGAGAAAACGCAGGTGTCCTGTTTCTTGACGATGAGCTGGGTGTGGCTTTCAAGGTTGAGAGTCACAACCACCCCTCGGCGGTTGAACCCTTTCACGGTGCCGCCACAGGTGTGGGTGGTATCATAAGGGATGTGATCTCAATGGGTGCCCGTCCCATAGCCCTCCTCGATTCCCTGAGGTTCGGTCCTCTGACATCTGAGAAGTCAAGACGCCTCTTTGAGGGAGTTGTAAGTGGTATCAGCTTTTACGGCAACTGCATTGGCGTTCCCACAGTTGGTGGTGAGATCTACTTTGAAGAGGCTTACGAGGACAACTGTCTTGTGAATGTCATGGCAGTTGGCATCGTGGAGCTCAGAAAGATCAGGATGAGCAGGGCCGGCAGGGTGGGAAACAT
>JALSOY010000029.1 GCA_026986235.1 Caldifarciminota bacterium | reverse complement strand
GGGAAAGTTTACCACCTTATACGCTTTCACTCTAATAAACCTTGGACTTTACAGGCGTGCACTCAATTTAATAGAAGAGAGTTATTCCCTTATAGAGAAGCCTGTTGCAGACTTTTTAAGGGGACTCGCACTCAGGGAGATGGGATATCCACCTCACAAAATCCTCGCTCTCATGCAGCAGAATGTTGTTGGCAGAATAAAGGGAGAGTTTAAAGACGAGGCGAACATGCTGTTTTTTGAACTGCTCTCAGATACAGGCGCGGATCAGGAAAAGTTTGTTAATCTGACTGATAAATTTTTGCAGAAGACGAGGAGAGTTGATCTCAAGGTCAGACTTTTAAGAATAAAAGGGACATACTTTTATAAACGGGAAAAGTACAAAGATGCAGTCCTCCATTACCGTAAGGGTCTCAGGATTGCGAAAAAGTACGACATATTCTGGGAAATCCCTGCTCTACTGATGAACCTGAGCGTTGCGCGGTTGATGGTAGGTGATATCAGGGTAGAGGAGTACCTCGAAAATCTTCAGAATGTTATGAGATTCGCAGAGAAGCAGGCCAATTACCCGATTGTGGAAATGGCCGCAGTTAACCTCTTCATGTACTACCTCTCCTATGGAAAGTTGACCGATGCAGAAAGGGTTTTGTCAACTCTCAAGTGGCTTGCAGAGACCACGGAAAATCCATCAGTTTACGCAAAATATTACGAAAACCTGGCAATGGTGAAAATTGAGCAGGGAGATTGGAGCAATGTAATGGATTATTTCAACCGGGCGTATAAACTTTACACAAAAACCGGTGTGCCGGGCCTGGATTTCTACAACAAGTTTATAAAGTTTCTTATCCACCGGGGGGAGTACAACATTGCACTGGGATTTATAAGGAAGGCCATTACGGACTGGAAGAGGTTTGTAAACTACAGGGTTCTATCTGCAATTTACGAGAACCTGTTCGTTATACTCGCGGCAAAGAAGAGAACTGACCTGATAGAAAAGTTTTTCAGCCGCTTCCCCGGTGATGTTAAAAATGAACCCACGCTGGCCTATCAGGTGGCATTCAGCAAGGGAAATTTTGATGAGGCGTTCAACATAGTTGAGAGCCTCATCGAAAGGATGAGAGGGTATGGTGGCAGGATTTATCTCACTTACTACATTGAAAGGGCTGAAACACTTATGCTCCTTGGAAGATCTGACGAGGCCCTCAAGAGCGTGAGGGAATACCTCGATTCAGGATTGGCCAGTCCTTTCCGCACAGGTCAGGCCTTTTATCTCCTTGGCAGAATCTACCTTAAAAGAAAGGAGTGGGATCTGGCACTTCTGAACTTTGAAAAGGCAGAAAGTGTATTTGAATCCCTTGGAGCGAGGTTCCAGTTTGCAAGAGTGAAATGCTATAAGACCTACACGGCAGCCGTTTTCGAAGAGCGAGAGCCTGACCGGGAAGAACTTGAAGCCTGTAAAAAAATTCTCTCACAGATCGGGGCCAATAATATAATCAGGGAGGTGGAACTTGATATTTTAGAGGCCGTTGAAGGATAATTAAGCAATGCCCGCACCGGATATTTATAGTGAGTCCTTAAGAGGTTTTAGTGCCAGTTACCTTGGAATCCTTTACAGGGTTTCCGTTATTCTCAACTCCACCCTTGATCTACAGAAGACCCTTAAATACCTCACCGATATTGTGAGGGAGGTGGTTAACGCTGAAAGGTGTGTTATAGATCTGAGAGAAGAATGCTGTGGTATTAAGAGGGAGACATACAACTTCTCTGAAACGCATCTAACGGATCTGAGTGAGACGATTTTAAAAACCGTTTACGAAAAGGGTAAGAGCATAAGATTGATTGATGCACAGAACCACGAGGATTTTAAAAGGAGAAAAAGTGTCAGACGCCTGGGCATAAGGTCTGTCCTTGCCGTTCCTATAAAGCAGGGGGACGAAATACTTGGAGTTATATACATTGACAATCGAAAGATCGTAAACGCGTTTACGGACCAGGAGCAGAGGTTACTTGAAGCCATAGCCAATGCGGCTGCAATTGCAATCAGGAATTCAAGGGAATATACGACCCTTAACCAGTCGATAGTTGACATCAGAGATTCGCTCCTCAAGGAGAATTTTTACATAGAAGACTTTCTGGTGGTGAGTGACAGGATGAGAGAGGTGGTTGATCAGATAGAAAGGATAAAGGACAAGGACCACATAAATGTTCTCATTATTGGAGAGACGGGAGTGGGTAAGGAGCTTGTGGCAAGGGCAATCCATCTGAAGTCAAAGAGGGCGAAAAGGCCCTTCAGTTCTGTTAGCTGCCCCAACCTTCCGGAAAACCTGTTTGAATCTCACCTCTTTGGTTACAAAAAGGGAGCCTTTACAGGGGCCAACAAGGATCACAGAGGAAAGATTTACATCGCCGATGGTGGGACGGTTTTCCTTGACGAAATAGGAGAACTCTCACCCAGTCTCCAGGCAAGGTTTTTGAAGGTAATAGAGACCGGAGAAATTGAGGTCCTCGGAGAGAATAAAACGAGGAAGGTTGATGTCAGGTTCGTTTCCGCCACACACAGGGACATAGAGGCAATGGTTGAGAGGGGAGAATTCAGAGAGGATCTCTACTACAGACTCGCAGGTTACATAATAGAGGTACCTCCACTGAGAGAGAGAAAAGAGGAAATTATCCCTCTTGCCAACTATTTCCTGATGAAGTTCTCAGACAGGTCTATAAAAGGATTTACTGCAAAAGCGAAGGAGAAGCTTATCTCATACGATTATCCCGGCAATGTCAGGGAGCTGAAGACCGTGGTCCAGCGGGCAGTGGCACTGGCTGAAGGGGATTACATCACTGAAAAAGACATAGTCTTCAGCAGAAAAAGGAGGAAACCTCTGACTTCTGACACACTTTCACTCAGGGAAGTGGAGAGGATTCACATCCTTAAGGTACTCGATAAGACCGGATGGAACATCTCAGAATCGGCGAGGATACTGGGGATAACCCGTCAGACCCTGAGAAACAAGATTAAAGAGTACGATCTTAAGAAAACCGATGTGATTGAGTAGATGGAAACACAAGCTACCATTTCATCCCCCTCTTGTAAAGATTTTTCCTCTCTCTTGCCGAAGGTATTTTGAGGCGTTTCCTCTTGTCTGTAACACTACGCCTTGAGATCTTTAAGCCCTCCTCGCTGAGTTTTCTGGCAATTTCCGCATCACTCATAGGATTTTGCCTGTCCTCGTTCTCTATCAGTTCCTTTATGCGTTTCAAAAGGTAATCAGTGGAGAGGTTGAAGGATCCCTGAATTTTCAGTGATCTCGAGAAGAAAAATTTGAGCTCAAATATCCCTACTGGTGTATCGGCGTATTTTTTGTTTACCAGCCTGTTCAAAGTGGAGGCTGGAATTTCGAGGTCCTCGGCAGCCTGGACCTGGGTGATGGGTTTTAAATACCTGGATCTCCCGAGGAGAAAGTCCCTTTGATGCTCCGCTATGTACTCTGCAACTTTCAGGAGATAAGTCTTCCTTTTTTGAAGACCCTCGAGAAACTCGAGGGCTTTTTTGTACCTGTCTTCAATAAATTTTCTGGCGTCCTCCGGCACTGAGGGATCCTCGAGCATTTTCAAATATCTGGAGTTCAGGGTAACCTTTGGAATTCCAGACTCTACGAGCTCAACGACGAGTGATCCCTCCACGATTTTAAAGATAACCTCTGGATAAACATAGGTGGGCTTCGTCCTGTCGTACTTCTCAGATGGATAGGCATAAAGCTGTTTAAGTACTTCCCTTGCCCTTAATTTCTCCTCATCTGGCAATGATTCAATGAGAAACTGCACCTCCCTGCTGTCAAGCCTGTCCCAGTAGTCTGAGACGATCTGGTAAAGGATTGAGTCGTTGCAACCGAGGTAGTCGAGCTGGGAAAGATACACTTCACGCACATTTTTGGCTCCAACACCCGGTGGGTCAAATCTCAGGAACTCACGGCGAATTTCCTCAACTTTCTCGACCGGAACACCAAGTGCACCTGCTATAATCTCAACTTCAGTGGACAGAAGTCCTCTACTGTCGAGGTTGTCAAATATTGCCCTCGCTATTCTGCCCTCAACCGTGTTTTCAGGAAAGCTCAGGGCAACCTGCGCCTCAACTCTCTGCCAGAAGTTTATACCCTCTGTCATGAATCTCGCATCGATCTCCTGCTCTTCATCTTCATCAGGTACGATGGGCATCTTCACATCCCCGGAAAGCTCGTGGTAAGAGGGAGTAATCCTCCTTTCTTCCATTTTGCGCCTCATCCTGTCAAGGAAGTTCACATCCTCAATGAGAAGTGGATTCTGCTCCAGCTCTTCCAGTATCATCTGGTTGAGCTCAAGGAGAGGTGTCTGAATCAGCCTGACTTCCATCCTTACGACTGGATACATGTTATGTTTTACCCTTAGTTCGTCTGTTTGATGGTAACCACTCATAGCCTGAACCTCTCTCCAAGGTAAAACTTCCTGACATTCTGATCCATCACGAGCTCCTCCGATGATCCCTGAAACATAATCTTTCCATCATAAATTATATAGGCTCTGTCTGTAATTTCCAGTGTCTCCCTCACATTATGATCCGTGATGAGGACCCCTATATTCAGACTCTTCAGCTCCTTAACGATTTCCTGTATATCCTGCCTGGTTTTGGGATCAATCCCTGTAAAAGGTTCATCGAGTAACAGAAATTTTGGATTCAAGGCCAGGCTCCTTGCTATCTCAACTCTTCGTCTCTCTCCTCCTGATAGCTGGAAAGCCCTGCTATCCTTCAACCTCCAGACATTCATCTGTTTCAGTACACTTTCTGTTTTTCTCTTTATGGCTTCCCTGGATTTTTCTCTCATCTCAAGGATGGCGTAAACATTGTCATAAACAGTAAGCTTCCTGAAAATAGAAGGTTCCTGAGGGAGATAACTGATTCCGAGACGCGCCCGCCTGTACATGGGAAATCTGGTTATATTTTTATCGTCAAGAAAAATTTCACCTGCGTCGGGACTGATGGCACCCATAATCATGTAAAAAGTCGTCGTTTTACCCGCTCCATTGGGTCCCAGAAGTCCAACGATCTCCCCGGTTTTTACCTCAATGTCTATACCTTTTACGACCTCTCTCTTCCCGTACCTCTTTCTTAATCCTCGTGCAATTAGCTTACTCATTTTCGACGAACTCGCCTCTCACACTCCCTGTTGCCTCAAAAAACACGAGGGAATCCCCTTGCATCTCCACTTGCATCGTATCACTTTCCACCACTAAATAACCGCTATCCCTGTTTGTTCTCATAACAGGAGAACCTTTGAAGGTTGCAAATCTCACTTCTCCTCCTGATAGCTCAAATTCAAGCGTGTCTCCCTCAACATGTGTTTCTCCCGCCTCGAACACACTGTTCCCGATCAGGGTTACTTTTGCGGATGATTCTCCGTTTCTACTGTACTCGAGCTCGAGGGATTTACCGGTGAATTTTTTAGAGGTGATGGACACATTACCCCATGCGAGCAGGGTATCTTTTTTGAATCCCAGGGAGTCTGATTTGAGCTTTACCGTATCTATCAAATGAGCTTCTGCGTTACCAAAGAGTTTTCCCTTCTTCAGGTTTAAAAAGTAAACTGCACTGTCACCGCTGAAATTAATGGAATCGTTAACAATGAAGATGTTTACCTCCCCTGACGCACAGGCCGTATCGCCTTTTACGACCACATCTTTTGCCTCAAAGAGGGCTGTGGAGTCCATACCGGACACATTAAGCCGGAAGACGGTTCTGTTACCCTCCTCAAAGTAAATGAGAGAATCGGCGTTGACAGAGTAGGACGGTGTTTTTAGCCGGACATGACCGTACAACTTTCCCCATTTTTCGTCGATGAAATAGATTCCCTCGTCAGCTGTCACAACGGTAGAGTCAAAGGTCAGGGTAACCCCATTTTTCAGAAAATATTTCATCTTGCCCCCGACTTTCTCAATCTCGAGACTTCCTGAAGTGATGTCTATGGTTCCGAGTAGAAGTACTATAAGTAAGTTCATCACCTGTAGGCTTCACAACCTCCTTTCAACGAATATGCTTTAAGACCTCTCTTTCTCATTTCACTGACAAGGGCCATACTCCTGCCACCCCGGTAACATGCTACGACATAGATGCGTTCCCTGTCAAGCTCCCCGATTTTCTCGTAAAGTTCCATTTCATCTATGTTGATTGACCCCGGAATGTGCCATTCTTCAAAGTCATTTCTGTCCCGAATATCAAAAATCACCGCATCTTCAGGAATTTCTTCAGGTTTAATCTGATAATTCAGCATCCTCACATCCTCCATCTTTGTTATGGGAAAGGAGATCCTTTTTGAAACCAACTTTAGAGGTAAGTCCAGGTCGATTCTCCTCTCCTGCCTCTCAATCCCTTCTACCGTGGCATGGGTAACTGGATGCCTTGGTGTGATCTGACAGTACTCCCTTATGGCCGATACCCTCTCATAAATGCCGATTTTTCTTGCAATATCAACGATTTCCTGTTTATCTAATGCAACCACAGGCCTGATTATGGGTTTTCTGGAGGCAAGGGAAGATATAACAAGATTGTCGAAGGTCTGCGAGGCTACCTGGCCAATGGAATCCCCTGTAGCAACTGCGATTATACCCTTCTCATCTGCAAGGGCATTTGCCGATCTCAGCATCTGCCTCTTGAGGATAATGTTCCTGTAACTTTCCTTCACATTTTTTCTTATGTCCGCTATAACCTCACTGAAATCTATAGCGTAAAAGGTGGGATCATACCCGTATGAATACCTATCGGCTATTTCTTTGGCGACGGATAAAACCTGCCTGAGCTGGGATTCGCCTCCAAAAATAAAGCTCACGAGATCCACCTCAAGTCCTCTTTTCATGAGAAGGTAAAACGCAACCGAGGAATCAAAGCCACCTGAGAACAGCAAAAGGATTTTGCCTTCTGATCCAACAGGAAGCCCCCCGGCTCCCCGCTCCTTTCTTTTAACGAAATAAACGACATCATCAACTACTTCCAGTTCCACAAGCTCATCAGGATCTGTTAGGTCAACTCCATCTGAATACCTGTAAAGCCGGCCTCCAAGGGCCCTTTCGACATCCATTGACCTGAATCTGTGGAATCCCGTCCTTTTGACTCTCACTGCAAACTTCTTCCCCTTCACCCTTTCCCTGAAAATCTCCTCACCTCGATTAACAATGTCTTCAATTCCCTTAAACTTCTCTCTTCTTGCGATGAGAAGTAAACTTATTCCAAAAATTCGTTTCAGAATCTCAAATGCCCTATCTACCTCATGAGTTTCAAGCAGTATTCTCCCCCTCTGCACCTTTATCTTAAATTCTCCAATTCCTCCTCTCACAAGTGCAGATTTTATATTTCGGACGAGCTTTTCTTCAAACCTTTTCCTCACTCTCCGGGACTTGAGCGTAATTTCCCCTGGTTTGATAACTATGATTTCAGTCATAGATCCCTCCACCTTTCATAATCTGTGAAATCTCAGATGTTGACTTCAGGAATACTTTCTCGAATTCGAGGACGAATTTACCGTCTTCCCGGTAAATCCTTTTGATCCTTATTTTGATGCTGTCTGAAACTGTTTTTATGTGATCCAGGAACAGTGCAAGGTTCTGGTCATCGTTGAACCTGAGACGATATTCGTGAGAGATTCTACCTGTTCTGCGGTACATTTCTATTCCTTTCAGGAATCCTTTAATAAATGCCTTACCCACCCTTTTGAGAAGCTCATCATCAACTGGAATGTTGAATTCGTCAAGGGCAAAACCGATTCTTGCGATCCTGGATGTGTAGAAGTTTCCAGGCATTTCGAGGATCATCCAGGCGTCTGCTTCGATGTCCGAAATGTTTATGTTTATCGTTGTGTACTTAACCATTCTGGTGGAGTCAACGGATTTCAGAATGATACCCTCGATTCCCTCTCTGTTGAGGTCAAATACAATATCCCTGATGCTTTCCACATCATCCGGAGAGAATCTGCCGAACCTTCTCACCTGTGGGATACCGTATTTTTCCAGAATTTCGTATCTTCTGTGGGGGGCAATGGGTATTTTTTCACCCGATTTAAACACATCGAATGCGAAGAAGCGGACATCTTCCCTGATGTATGGAGGGTAAACTTCTATGTAGGGGTTCTCCGGACCTGCTATTTCGCCTGCAATAACGAGTTCGGGATGGTCCTCAAAAAACCTTTCGAAGCTGGCAAAGTCCTTTAGTCTATCTGTGGAAAAGGGGCAGATGAAGCCACCGCGGGTGATGGCAACGATCATCCCCTTTATTTTGAATATTCTGACATTGTAGCCGTCAACCTTTTCCTCAACGAAGAAGTGGGTTTTGAAATTGGCCTTTATCCCCTCTTCAAGACGCATAATTCTCGGGATAGAGGGGTAGTTCATGATGATCCTGTCTCCGGAGATAAAGGTGCCCCTTTTGTATTTTCCCATGTCATCAGAGATTCTGTAATAATGTATGTCGAGGTAGTCTCCTTCGTCGAGGATGTTTCTATCCAGTGCTTTTTTTAGAATTTCAGATATTGCCATAGTTACATTATAAAGGGGGAGTTAAGGATGGGGTAGGTGGTGGTTCTGTAAGCCGAGTTCTGTACCCACATGGGTGGTGGTCATTTCTCTCGGGTGCCGGTTACCCGACACCTCCCTGCGGCCTACCCGGGGGTTCGTGGGAGCGGGCCACTCCCGTATCCCCCCTGTTTGGCCTTGCTCCGGGTGGGGGTTGCCAGCGTCCCGGGTCACCCCGGAACCTGGTGGGCTCTTACCCCACCGTTTCACCCTTGCCTGGTCCCCTTCGGAACCTTCGGCGGTCTGGTTTCTGTGGCCCTTTCCGTAGTGCCAGGGTCTCCCCTGACACCCCTGGGCGTTACCCAGCACCCTGCCCTCTGGAGCTCGGACTTTCCTCCCCGCCAGTTTCGGCGAGGCGACCACCCGAACCACCACCTACCCTCTATTTATTACTCATCTGTCATACCTTCGTCAAGCCCTGCCAACTTTCCTGAGAATGTTCGAAAAATCCCCCTTCTTCAGAAGGGGGAACTAAAGGGGGATGTTTTCCTATTGAAATTCAATCCCCCTAAGTCCCCCTTCTCCAAGGGGGATTTTTGGGAACCCCTATTCGTTGGAAAAAAGACTAAAAAGGATGATAACCGTAAAATCAACTCTATCCGCAAATTAAGAAAAATACTTTTCGAACACCCCTGCCAACTTTCCTTGACATTACCAGTTAAACATCACTACAATCAATATCCACCGATTTTTCAAAGGGAGGTAATAAGTTGGCAATTGAAATTATACGCGAAATTAAGGAAGTTGAAAAAAAGGCCCACCAGATTGTTGAAGAGGCGAAGAAGAAGGCTGAAGAGATCCTGGAAGATGCCAGAAAGAAGCGGGAGGAAGTAAGGCAGATGGCACTCTCCGAGAGAGAGAAGCTCATTCAGGAGGCCGTTAAGAAGGCTGAAAAGGAGGCAGAGGCAGAAATCAAAAAACTCAGAGCCGAAACAGAGAATGAAATTAAAAAGATCAGGGAAACCGGTAGTAAAAACCTTGATTCTGCCGTAAAGAAAATCTTTGAACTGATTTTTGAATAATGGCTATCGTAAAAGTTAAGAAGGTTACCTTCGTAGTCCACAAAAGCGAAAAGGATCAGCTTATAGATACCCTGCAGGAAGAGGGAATTATACACATTACAGATGTGCGCGAGGACCCTGCATTGAAAGACCTCCCTGAAGTCAGGGAGAAAAAACCCGAAATTGCCGATCCGGAGATCGAGTACAGACTCTCCCGCATCAAAAGGGCAATTGAGTTTATTAACCAGTTTGATACCAAAAAGAGTTTTCTTGAAACCTTTTTTGAGATAAAACCCGAAATAACGGAGGAAGATTTAAAAAGGATACCCCGTGAATACGACTACGAGGCGGTTCTTGAAAAGATCGAGGGAATCGAAAAGAGATTGGGGGAGATAAAAAACCTTGAAAGTGCCATCCAGGGTAAGATCGAAACCCTCAGGAAGTGGTACGATCTTGACATCCCCGTTGAAAAATTAGGGGAATCAGAAAGGGTGGAGGTCCTTGCCGGAACAGTTCCTTTGAGTCACGAAGACAGCCTCAGGGCCATTGAGAATGCTGAAGTCTCAGTTGTGAGTCGCGATTCAAGACTTACCTATGCGGTGATCGTTTTCCTGAAAGAGGACGCCCAGAAGGTGAAAAATGAGCTGATAAAAATCGGATTCGAACAGGCAGACTTCAGGGGACTTGAAGGAAAACCACGGGAGCTTATTGAAAAGTTTAAAAAAGAGCTTGCCTCACTCTGGAAGGAAAAGGATGAAAAGGTAAGAGAAGTCCTGAAACTTGTGGATGAGAAAATCAGGCTTTTTGTCATATACGATTACCTTTCGAATATCGGTAACAAGGTGAAAGTTAAGGGTAAGGGCATGGAAACCCTTTCCACATTTTTAATTACAGGATGGATAAAGGAGAAGGACGCAAGAAAACTCCAGAAGATCGTGGAGAAGTTTGAATCTGCTTCATATACTCTTGAAGAACCTTCACCGGAGGATAATCCTCCGACATTTATTGAGAACAGAGGAATAATAAAGCCTTTTGAACTTTTGACGAAACTCTATGGGCTTCCAAACCTGAGAGAGGTTGATCCCACACCTCTTTTAACACCATTTTTTGCCGTTTTCTTTGGCCTTTGCCTGACTGACGCAGGTTATGGCATTTCTCTTATCCTGCTCGCCCTGCTTCTCATGAAAAAGCTGGGTAGAATGCAATTTCTGGTCGTGCTATTATTTGGAGGTATAACATCCATCCTCGCAGGTGCCATAACAGGTAGCTGGTTCGGTGATCTTTTTACTTCTCTGCCCGTGCCTTTTTTGCACAGATTCAGAAACAGCTTACTCCTTTTCGATCCCATGATAGATCCCATGCCCTTCTTTTATCTCTCTCTTGCCCTCGGCCTTCTTCAGGTTGAGCTCGGTCTCCTCGTTGGATTTTACAAGAGGATTAAAAATGGCGAGGTAATTGATGGCATATCCAACGAGCTATCCTGGTTTTTCATGATCCTTTTCGTGATCATTGCCTATCTCGTCTCGTCAAGGTCAGGAAGGTCATTCGGAGATGTGCTCTTCCATAACGGGATTGCAGGTTACCTGATGGCATTTTTCATTTTTGCCCCTGTATTCCTGATCGTTTTTCTGAGTGGTGGCACATCGGGTAACTTTATCGTAAGAGTTGTGAAGGGGCTTTACAACCTGTACGGAGTTACGGGGTATGTTGGTGACCTTCTATCCTATGTGAGGCTCATGGCCCTCGGAATGGTGACAGCGGGGATCGCCATGTCCATAAATATTGTGGCAAAGCTCGTACTTCCCGTCCCGGTCGTTGGGATTATCCTTGCGGTACTCATTTTTATTGGAGGTCACCTGTTTTCAATAATAATAAATGTCATGGGTGCTTTTGTGCACAGTCTGCGCCTCCAGTATGTTGAATTTTTTACGAAATTTTACGACAACGGAGGGCACGAATTTAAGCCCTTCGAGATCGAAGGTTACTTTACTGAGATTAGAAAATAAAAAACTCGCAAAAGGAGGTTTGAATTGAGCGGTCTTTACATTGCAATGATAGGTGCTGCGATGGCAGCTTTTATGGCAGGAATCGGGTCTGCAATAGGAATTGGTTACACAGGAAGGGCTGCATCCGGGGTGCTCTCAGAGGCTCCGGACATGTTTGGGCGACTCTTCCTCCTCGTGGCGTTGCCCGGAACTCAGGGATTCTATGGATTTATCATCGCCCTCTTCATCATCCTGAAGGTGGGACTCCTCGGAACTCCGAAGATGATAACTGTAGCGCAGGGACTTGAACTCCTTGCAGCGGCCCTTCCCATTGCATTTTCAGGACTCCTGTCGGCCATCCACCAGGGTAAGGTCTGCGCATCGGGAATAGATCTCACAGCTAAAAGACCTGATCAGGCGATGAAGCCCGTGATATACGGTGCCATGGTAGAAACTTACGCCGTGCTCGGATTCCTCACGAGCTTCTTCCTGATGATCAACATCAAAGTCTAAAACCATGCAGGGATCAAAAATCACTGAAAAAATACTGAAAGAAGCCGAGGAGCAGGCCAGAAAAATCCTCGAAGAGGCAGAAAAAGAGGCCGCATCTATTCTGGATGACGCTGAAAAGGAAAAGACTTTCATCCTTGAATCCGCCAGAAAAGAGGCTGAAGAGGCTTACGAAAAGGAAAAAGAAAAGCGCGTGGGACTCGAGCTTATAGAGCTGAGAAAGAAGGTCCTCCAGGCCAGGCGAGAGATAATTGACAGGGCCCTCAAAGAAGCGGTCAAAAAACTCGAGGAAGAGAGCAGAGAGGACTATCTCAATCACATGTCAAACTTCATTAAGGCACTCGGACTCAATGGCTCTTTTGATGTCATACCCGGTAAATCTGAGGACAGAGTGGACGAGGCATTCGTCGGAGAACTTTCTAAAAGGGCCGGGATCGACCTCCAGCTGGTAAAGGGAGAAGTAACTATAAAAAAGGGATTCCTGCTGAGGAGCGGCAGGCTGGAGATAAATCTTGAACCGTCGGTTATCGTACCGACATTGAAGGACGAGCTGGAGGATCATCTCAAAGGCCTGCTTATCGGAGAATAATGGCTATTAACTTCCTTAAATACCCTTCCTTTGGAAAAGAAGATTCACGCTACACCTACGCAGTGGGCCGCATACGGGTCCTGGAAAAAGACCTTCTGTCCAGAAGCTTCTTTGAAAGACTGTCTGAGGCCGGTGATGTTGAAGAATACTTGAAGTTTCTTCAGGAAACTCCCTACTCGAGGTATCTTTCTGAAGTGAAGGACGAGGATTCCTTTGAAAGAATGCTCCTTACAGAGAGGAAAGAAGTCTTAAGAACTTTTGACGAGCTCTGCGTGGACGAACCGCTGAAGAAAAAGGCGAGGGCAAAATTTGATTTTCACAACATAAAAGTCCTTCTGAAGTCAAAAATAGAAGAGAAGAGCTTTGATAGTGCCCTGTCTTCGGATGGATCTGTAAAAATCGAAGATCTTAAGGGAATTTTCAAAGATGAGAAGTATTCGTGGCTACCGGGTTACCTCTCACGAGCAGTGGAGGCTGGAATTGGGGCTTATTACGAAAACAAAAGCTACAGGGATCTCTCCACGGCTGTTGACATCGCCATGTACGAGTTCCTTACCTCACCTGTGACAGATAACGATTTTTTTGCCGTTTATCACAAACTTGAATCTGATCTGATTAACATCAGAACATACCTGCGTCTCAGAGCTCTTGGTTCCCCGGAAACCCTGAGGTCACAACTTTTGCCAACCGGGTTTCTTGACAACGATATACTTTTGAACGAAGATCCTGATGGGCTGGTTGATCGTCTAACCCATACCCCATACGGTAAGATTTACGAAGAAGGTTACAGGTTTTTTAAGGAAAAGGGTTCTCTGCGGGAGTACGAAAAGCTCATGAAGGGTTATCTCAACGGATTTTTGCTGGAGACAAGGAAGATTGATATGGGAGTTGAACCCCTGATTGCTTACCTGTACTTCAAATTCGAGGAGATTAGGGCCCTCAGGATAACTTTCATAGGTGTTAGTTACAGGGTCAGTTCCCGTGAAATAAAAGAAAGTCTTACGGTGGTGATCTGATGAGTAATGTCATCTGTATCGGAAACAAAAATGTTGTTATGCCTTACAGTGCTGTTGGCTTCGACATAGAAGTGGTGGACGATCCCGAAGGGGCCCGCCAGGCCGTGGATAGGGCTATAAGAGACGGTTACTCCCTGATTTTCGTGCAGGAAGATTACTACAGTCACATATCGGATCTAATAGAAAAGACCATGGAGGTGGCAGTTCCCGTAATCTCTGCGATTCCAGGTCCGATGGGTGCAAGTGGTGGAGCTTTTGAAAATTTGAGAGAAATCATAAAGAAAGCAATTGGAGCAGACATTTTTTAAGGAGAAAAAGACATGGAAGTTGGGAGAATAGTAAAGGTTGCCGGTCCCCTCGTTGTGGCTGAAGGAATGAGTGGGGCAAAGATGTACGATGTTGCCCTGGTCAGTGAGAAAAAACTCCTTGGAGAGATCATTGAGCTGAAGGGGGACCTTGCATCAATTCAGGTTTACGAAGAAACGGCAGGTGTGGGACCGGGAGAGCCTGTATATCCAACAGGTGCACCTCTTTCTGTGGAACTCGGTCCCGGATTGATCAGGTCAATCTACGATGGTGTGGAAAGACCCCTCGACAAGATAGCCGCCCTGGCCGGTGACTTTATTACGAGGGGAATACATGTGCCTGCCCTTGATAGAGAAAAGAAGTGGCACTTTAAACCTGTGAAAAAGAAGGGTGATACTGTTGAGGAAGGCGATGTCATCGGAGAAGTAAAAGAGACTGAACTCGTGGTCCACAAAATCATGGTGCCACCGGGAGTCAGAGGTGAACTTGTAGAAATAAAGGAAGGGGAGTACACAGTCGAAGAACCTGTCGCCGTGGTTAAGACTCCTGATGGTGTGAGGAAAGAGATCATAATGATGCAGAAGTGGCCGGTGCGTAAGCCAAGACCTTACAGGGAAAAGATCCTGCCTGTGGAGCTGATGGTTACGGGGCAACGCGTCATAGATACATTTTTCCCGGTTACAAAAGGTGGAACTGCCTGTGTTCCCGGCCCGTTCGGATCCGGCAAAACGGTTATACAGCATCAGCTCGCCAAGTGGTCGGATGCAGACATCGTTGTTTATATCGGCTGTGGCGAGCGTGGAAACGAGATGACAGATGTACTTATCGAGTTTCCGGAGCTCAAGGACCCGAGGTCAGGGTTGCCTTTGATGGAAAGAACTGTCCTGATAGCAAATACCTCCAACATGCCCGTGGCGGCAAGGGAGGCATCTGTTTACACAGGTATTACAATTGCCGAATACTTCCGTGACATGGGTTATTCCGTCGCTCTGATGGCGGATTCTACCTCCAGATGGGCCGAAGCCATGAGAGAAATTTCCGGTCGTCTCGAAGAGATGCCCGGTGAAGAGGGATACCCCGCCTATCTCGCAGCAAGAGTGGCAACTTTCTACGAAAGGGCCGGACGCGTAAAGTGCCTTGGATCTCCGGAAAGAGAAGGGGCTCTCACGGTGATCGGAGCAGTCTCTCCTCCAGGCGGAGACCTGTCGGATCCCGTTGTTCAGGCAACTTTAAGGGTCGTCAAGGTCTTCTGGTCACTTGAAGATAAGCTCGCATATAGACGCCATTTCCCCGCAATTAACTGGCTCACAAGTTACTCCCTCTACAGAGATATCTCAAAAGACTGGCTTTCGAAAAATGTGGCTCCTGATTTCTTCGATCTCACAAATGAAGCAATGAGAGTTCTCGAAAAGGAAGCCGAGCTTGAAGAAATCGTAAGACTCGTGGGCGTGGAAAACCTTTCGCAGGAAGATCAGCTTCTTCTGGAAATTGCAAGATCAATCAGAGAAGACTTCCTGCACCAGAACGCCTTCCATGAGATAGACACATACACATCCCTGAAGAAACAGTATCTGATGCTGAAGACCATACTCTATTTTTATGAAAAGCTCAGGGAGCTTGTGGCACAGGGACAGACTGTTTCTGAGCTCAAAAAACTACCCGCCTGGGAAAGAATTGCGAGAATGAAGTATGCAACCGAGGATAAAATTGAAGAAGTTGTCAATTCCATCAGGGAGGAGATAGAAAATGCCGTCTCTGTCGCTTAATTCAAAAAAATTCATTGAATATCAGGCAGTTAACGATATTTCCGGCCCTCTTCTCCTGGTTGAAGGGGTGGAGGATGTTAAATATGCAGAACTCGTGGAAATAATATTACCTGATGGCGAGACCCGCCACGGTCAGGTCCTTCAGGTAGAAGGAGACAGGGCCCTGATCCAGGTATTTGAAGGAACAACCGGAATAGACACACCAAAGACGAAGGTCAGATTCCTTGCACGGGGTATTGAACTTCCCCTTTCCACCGACATGCTGGGCCGTGTTTTTGACGGCCTTGGAAGACCCATTGACGGCGGACCTGAAATAATCGCTGAAGAGCGCCGCGACATCAACGGTGCTCCCATAAACCCGTTTTCCAGGGATTATCCAAACGAGTTTATCCAGACCGGTATTTCGGCCATTGATGGCCTCAACACCCTCGTGAGAGGTCAAAAACTCCCGATCTTCTCGGGATCAGGTCTTCCTCACAACAAACTTGCTGCCCAGATAGCAAGACAGGCCAGGGTACTCGGTGAAAAGGAGGAATTCGCAGTCGTTTTCGGCGCCATGGGCATCACATTTGAAGAAGCAGAGTTTTTTATCAACGACTTTAAAAAGACAGGAGCACTTCAGAGAACGGTCCTGTTCCTGAATCTTGCAGATGACCCTGCGATCGAAAGAATTGCAACCCCAAGGGTAGTTCTCACCACTGCCGAGTACCTCGCTTTTACCAAAGATTACCATGTGCTCGTTATCCTCACAGACATGACCAATTACTGTGAAGCGCTCCGTGAGATTTCAGCTGCAAGGAAAGAGGTTCCAGGAAGGCGTGGCTATCCCGGATACCTATATACTGACCTCGCCACAATTTACGAAAGGGCTGGAAGGATAAAAGGAAAGAAAGGATCAATCACTCTGATCCCTATTCTGACCATGCCCGAAGACGATAAAACACATCCAATCCCCGATCTCACAGGTTATATTACCGAAGGACAGATTATCCTGTCCCGCGCACTCCACAGAAAAAAGATATATCCCCCAATTGATGTGCTCCCTTCACTTTCGAGATTGAAGGATAAAGGAATTGGTGAGGGGAAAACGAGAGAGGATCATTCGGATGTATTCAACCAGCTTTTTGCCGCCTATGCGAGGGGTAAAGAGGCGCAGGAACTCGCAGTGATCCTTGGTGAGGCCGCACTCTCAGAGATGGATAAGTTGTATTACAGGTTCGCAGACATATTTGAAGAGAGGTATGTGGGACAGGGAGAGTATGAGGATAGAAGCATTTTCCAGACCCTTGACCTGGGGTGGGAGCTCCTCTCAATGTTCCCGAGAGCAGAACTAAAGAGAATAAGGGACGAGTATCTCGATAAGTACCTTCCGAAATTTAAGAAAGAGGAATCATGAAGTTAGATGTCAATCCAACCAGGATGGAGCTTCTCCGGCTGAAAAAGAGGACTGCACTCGCCAAGAGAGGGCATAAACTTCTAAAGGACAAACAGGATGAGCTGGTAAGACAACTTCTTATCCTGATGAGAGGGATAAAGGAGCTCCGAGAAGAGGTGGAGCGGGAGTTAACGGAAACGACCCGGAGGTTCCTCTTTGCCCGTGCACTGATGGAACCAGAAGAGGTACAGGAGGCATTTCTTATCCCCACAAAGAGTGTAAGCGTCAGGGAGAAATTGCTCGTTTTGATGAATCTGAAGGTACCCGTTTTTGAACAGGATGTATCAGGTGAAATGATCTCCTACAGTTTTATAACGACATCTCCAGAACTCGATGCCTCCCTTCTTGCCCTCGAAAGTGTGGTTGAAAAGTTGATTGACCTGGCCTCCAAAGAGAAGGCACTTCAGATGATTGCCGATGAAATTGTCAGAACCCGAAGGAGGGTTAATTCACTCGAGTATGTGTTGATACCAGCCCTGGAAGAGACTGTGAAGTTTATAACCATGAAACTTTCTGAAATGGAAAGGTCAGACCAGGTCAGGATAATGAAGATAAAGGACATCGTCCGCGCCCATTGATTTGACTAATATGAGGAAGAATCGGTTTCCGGGTTAATTTCTTCTTCTGCGTTTACCAATACATTGAGAACTTCTTCACTATATCTGTCTATTACGGCATAAATACCTTTTTCCCTGTCGTTCAAAACTTTTTGTTTTAAATTATCTATGATGGAGTTGAACTGGAGTCTGAGAATTTCCCTGTTCTCCAATTTGGCTCTTGCCGACGATTTGAGATATTGGAAAATATCCAGACAAACTTCAAGAGGTATTTCTATTTCAGGGTTCCCTATAAACAAAATTCCCGCTGTTTTTTTTCTTATGAATTTTCCGGTGATTTTCTTTACTGCTCTGACATAAAATTTTTCCTGCTTCTTGAAAAATAAGCGTTTAACTCCATTCAATGTTCCAAGGGTAGGCAAGGGATTAAAATTACCAGATTGTACCTGTATTATAGTATCTACGCTGGTCTCATCTGTAAATTTACTATTCACATTAACGGAGATTTCGGGGTTAGGGAAACCGTAATAAGCCATTAGTCTGGAATATTTATCGATTGCATCAGCGAAAATTGAATTAAGTTCGGAATTTGTTATCTCAGGCTTGAGAACATTTGATATAAAAAGGTTTTTTATTCTTACAGCTTTTATAGAATCTTTGTTTATGAATGGCATAAATCGCTCTTTGAATGTTAATACATGTAAACACGAGTCAAGGAAGGATTCAGTTATCCTATCTTTTAACCTTGTAAAAAGATTTTCCACCTGGTTTCGGGCATAATCTTTTGCTTCTAATTTGGCTTTGCAGTAGTACTGGATTGCTCTGAAATCGACAACCTCTACAGTATCCACAA
>JALSOY010000028.1 GCA_026986235.1 Caldifarciminota bacterium | reverse complement strand
CCATCATAAAAAAACTCGTGGAAAGGGGCGCAAGGATATTTGCCAATACTCACCTTTCACCCCTCAAGATTTTTATAGAAAAGCACCCTCTCATGCTGAATGCCCAGATGGGATTCGATCCCGTTACCAACAACCCCACCTACCAGCTTGAGATCGGAAAGATCGGTGAGAGTCATGCCCTGGACATAGCGAAGAATGCAGGAATTCCTGACGATGTGATAGACGAGGCCAGAAGCTACCTCGAAGGAATTGACCGTGAGATGGTTGAACTCACAAGAAGGTTGAAGGAAAAGGAGAAAGAGCTGAAAACCCTCCTCAACGAACTGAGGGAGAAAGAGAGGTTCATTAAGGCTCAGGAGGAGAGAATTACCAGGGAATCAAAGAGGAAAATAAGGGCAATAGTGGATGCACGGGAAAGGGAGATCAGGGAGCTTATAAAGTCTCTCGATAAAGAGGTAAAAAAAGAGGCGAAACTCAGGCGTGCACGGGAAATTAAAAAGACCCTTGAAAATATCCGTGAAGAGGTCGATATTTTCGACAGAAAGGCTGAGAAACCGGTAATCGGTAAGACTTACAGGATAAAACCATTTGGCTTTACAGCCGAACTTGTCGAAGTAAGGGACGATAAAGCCTATGTCAGGATAGGAAAGACCAGGCTTGAGGTTCCGATCGACTCTCTTTACGAGGTGACTTAGGTTGAACAGGGATTTTATCGAGCGTGTACGGGAGACAGTTGATATCGTTGAGTACATAGGTCGATATGTTGACCTGAAAAAGTCCGGGAAATCTTACAGAGGACTTTGTCCGTTTCACCAGGAGAAGACCCCTTCCTTCTATGTTGATCCGGATAAAGGGGTTTATCACTGTTTTGGTTGTGGTGCATCGGGTAACATTTTCAGGTTCGTAATGGACATAGAGGGTCTCTCCTTTAGAGAGGCAGTCATCAAGCTTGCCAGGGAATACGGTATAGAGGTACCTTCGAGGGAGGTTGAGGGGAAAACCTCCCCTGTCTATGCGGCTCTCAGATTTGCCTCTGACTATTACCACGAGATCCTCATGTCGCCTCACGGCAGGGATGCATACAGGTATTTGATGAAAAGGAAGATAGGTCCCCGGGCAATATCGTCTTTTAAAATAGGATACGCTCCTTCTGATGGTAAAAGCTTTATTACGAAGGCAATGACGAAGAATTTCGACAGGGGGACGCTTATCCAGGCCGGTCTTGCCCGGAAAACAGAGTCGGGAACAATTATCGATTACTTTCGGGGGAGACTGATTTTTCCCATATTTACTCCCGGAGGTAATGTGATCGCATTCGGTGGGAGAGCACTCTCGGATGAAGTACAGCCCAAGTATCTGAATTCACCCGATTCTGAAATCTTCAAGAAAGGTAACATTCTCTTTGGTCTATTTCAGGCAAAGAGTTCCATCAGAATGAAGGGAATTGCGATTGTGGTTGAGGGATACTTTGATGTGATAAAGATGCACCAGGCGGGCTTTCAAAATACGGTTGCGCCGATGGGGACCGCCCTGACTGAGAATCAGGTACTTGTTTTGAGAAGATACACGAAAAATGTTCTTCTTCTCTACGACGGCGACGAGGCCGGGCGGAAGGCCGTTGAAAGATCCATCCCCATAGCCCTCAGGGCTGGACTGAATGTCAAAATATCACTTCTCCCCGAGGGAGAGGACCCAGACAGTATTATTGACAAATTTGGTCCCGAGGGGATCAGATCTTATATGGATCGTCAGGTGGACTTCCTGGAATACCAGTTCAGGGAGGCAGAAAAGTTTAGAGAGTCCCCGTCAGAATTCAGTGAGGCAATAAAGGGGATACTTGAAAATATTTTTATGATTCCTGATGGTATTACGAGGGATGCTTATTTAAACCGACTTTCAGAGCTTTCACGGATCCCCGTTGATTCCTTGAGAAACCAAGGCTTGAAATTTTCCGGGGAAACAGGTATTAATAAGAAGTCAAAGAGAAGGGAAGTTAAGTTGACAGCGGATTTTATCGTTCTCGTGAATATACTGAGACACAAAGAACTGGTTGAGATTATGAGCGATCTTTTTAACGAAGAGGATTTTGATGATCCCCTGACGAGGGAGCTCTTTAGAGGGGTAAAGCAGGGACTTGGATACGAAGAGATAATGGCATCAGGAAGTGAAGTTTTAAGGTCGTCAATTACAGAGGCGTTGTTGAGATCGGGTAACCTTCATGAAAATCTTGCCCTCCTTGAGGAAAAAATCCGTCTCTGGAAGTACAGAAAGGATTACAGAGACGCAAAAAGACTGTTTGAAGACGCCAGGAAGATGGGCGACAGGGAAAGGATGGATTTTTACTTAAAGAAGATGTACGAAATCAAGAAAAAATTAAGGGGAAAAGGAGGTCTCTTTTAACCATGTCGGTCATAAAGATTAAAACAAAAAAAGAGGTAATAGAAGAGATCGTCAAGAAGCTTGACGGTCAGAAAAAGGTAACTTATGAGACCATTGTGAAGATGCTCCCACCTTACTTTTCCCACAGCGAGATGATTGATGACATAATGGTTACCCTGATGGAAAACGGGATAGAAATCGTAGAGTCCCTGGATAAAAAGAAGAAAAAGAAGAAAAAGGAAGAGCTTACCGCTGACGATTACTTCCGATCGGGAGACGACCCGGCCAAAACCTATTTAAAGCAGATTTCTGATCTCGGACTCCTTACAAAGGAGCAGGAGGTCCAGCTCTCCAAGCAACTGGACGATGCGAGGACTAATATTATGAAGATACTTTTCAGCACGAGATTCGGCCTTTCCAGATTTATGAAACTCGTTTATGAAACGGATAAAGGCATTACCCAGATAGAGGAGATCGTCCAGGTTGACTCCCAGTACTGGACATCCAGGCAGAAGAACAAGAAGGAGAAGGAGAGGGTTAACAGGGCTTTCAGATCCATTAAAAAGCTTTATGAAGAGATCGAAGCCTACTGGAATAAAAAGGACCTCACTGAAGAGGAGAGGCAGGAACTCAGATCAAAGATAAAGTCCATAAGAAGGAAGATAGTCAATCTGAAGCCCCAGTTTAAAAAAGTCGTTGCCATTTCCAGGGAGTTTGAGGAAAAGATAAAAAAATTAAGGTCACTTGACCGAAGCTATAAGAATTTTGACGAAAACGCAGCTGAAATTGTTATAAGATCAAAGGAAAACGGTGGCCTTACCCTTGAGGATAAGAAGCTACTCAACGGGATTTCTGATAGATTGACGAAGATAAAGAAGGAAATCGAGGAGATCGAGAATGAACTGGGGTTGACAAAAGAGGAGGCGTTCGACACATACAAAAAGATCAGAAAGGAATTCCGTGATCTTGATGATGCGAAGGCCAGGATGGTGGAGGGTAATGTTCGCCTGGTCATTGGTATAGCCAAAAGGTTTCTCAACAGAGGACTTGAATTCCTCGATCTAATACAGGAGGGCAACGCGGGACTTATAAAGGCCGTGGAGAAGTTTGACTACAGGAAAGGCTTTAAATTCTCTACCTATGCCACATGGTGGATAAGGCAGTCCATAACGAGGGCTATCGCAGATCAGTCGAGGACCATCAGGGTGCCAATTCACATGATCGAGACGATCACAAAGGTTTCACGAGCCTCAAGGGCACTCATGCAGGACTTTGGTCGTGAACCCACGGTCGAGGAAATTGCCGATTACCTCGATATGCCCATTGAAAAGGTGAAACAGGCTATTGATGCTGCCAAAGAGCCTATATCAATTGACAAGCCCATTGGAAAAGAGAAAGACAACTTCGTGGGTGACTTTATCGTGGACGACCTTCAGAAAACCCCATTTGAATTTGCACGGGAGAATCTTTTGAAGGAAAAGCTGGAAGAAGTTTTGAGCACCCTGTCCCAGCGTGAGAGAAAGGTAATCGAATACCGGTTTGGACTGGGAGACCAGCCACCAAAGACACTTGAAGAAGTGGGGCAGATTTTCAATGTAACCCGTGAGAGAATTCGTCAGATCGAAGTTAAAGCCTTAAAGAAACTCCAGCATCCCATGAGGGCATCCAAACTCAGGATGTTTATTGAGCCACCAGAAAAACCCTGGTAAAAAAGGGGGATTTTGAAGACGAAAGTCCCCCTTCTTTAGAAGGGGGATGTCAACCGCTTGATTTTCAATCCCCCTGTCTCCCCCTTTTCCAAGGGGGATTTTGGAGAGAATGATCTCCTTTCACCAGGGAGCTTTTACGAGAAAAATCCCCCTCGCAAGAAAAGGGTATGTTAACCGCTTAAAAACACCTTTGGTCGGGGAATAAGTACATGGAGAAAAGTGTTTCTCGAACACCCTCTTAAAATACTTGACAAATTTAGTCAGGTATTTCATCATTAAGTCAAAACAGGTTTGGAGGATTTCCATGTGTGGTGAAGAGGTTTACAGAAGGAGAGTGGAAAAATTTCAGGAATTATTGAGGCAGAAGGATATTGAGGCCGCCGTAATCAGGACAGTTTCTTCTTTCATTTATTTTGCTGGGGTTAAGTGGTTAAGGCCCGCTCTCATGATCCCTCAGGAGGGGGAGCCGTGGGTTATGGTATTTAAAAACGAAAGGGATCTCTTTATGAAAAAAAGCTGGATTCGGGATGTCCGTGAATACCAGAAGGTGGAAGAGCTGATGGTTGAAATTTCTTCGTGGATCAGAAAAAGTGGATTTATGTCAGCAGGACTTGAAATTTCAGTTGAGAGGGACAGTTACACGCTGTTCCACGAACTTTTTAAGAGGTTAAACATGGGGGTTGAAGTTGAGGATACACTTCCCCTGATAATGCAACTCAGAATGGTCAAGGAACCCTGTGAGATTGAGGCCATGAGGAAGGCTGGAGAAATTGCAATGAAGGGTATGGAAAGGGCTAAAGAGGTGGTTCGTGAGGGGATAAGTGAACTTCAGATTGCCAACGAAGTTAAGACCGTATTGATGGAGCAGGGGAGTGAGTTCCCACTGGTTTATGTGTCCGTTGGTCCCAGAATCCATGCAGAGCCTTTTAAAGATGTTTTCGTTGAAAAAG
>JALSOY010000027.1 GCA_026986235.1 Caldifarciminota bacterium | reverse complement strand
TGGAAATGATGCTTACGAACAGGAACTGGTAAAAAGTAAAAACCTTTATGTTCACTCTTCCCGTAAAGTGTCCGGTAAGGGATATGTGAAGGGCAAAAGAAACCGCACATAAAAGCGTCAGAACATCACCAGCGTTAAGTCCCTTTAACTTAAAAGATGGACCAAGAATCAGCTGGTAAAGTCCCAGAAAGGCAAGAAACAGTGCTATAAGCTCTCTCGTGGTGGGTTTTATCCTGAACAGGATGTAACCTGTAAAAGGTACAAGTATTACTGCCATAGAGGTGATGAATGCACTCTTTGAGGCAGAGGTAAAAAGGAGTCCGAATGTCTGAAATGCGTAACCGCCAAAGAGGGCAAAACCTGTTAAAATTCCCTCAACAAAACCGTCTTTTACTCTTTCCCTGTACACCAGTGGTAGAAGTAAAACCGTTGCCACTGCAAATCTCAGGGAAACGAACAGGAAAGGGGGAATGTGTATTATGGCATTTTTTACAACAATAAATGTCGATCCCCAGATAAATGAGATTAGAACGAGGAGAAGGGCGGCCAGAATTTTCATTATGGGAAAAGGATTTTCTCAACGAGATCCACGATTATGTGTCCAATTGTAATGTGACTTTCCTGTATCCTTGGTGTTGATTTGGATGGCACATTTATTACCACATCGCACAACTGAGAGACAGGTGGAGGTTCCATACCCGTTAAATACACGATTTTCATGCCCATTTCGTGGGCTTTTTTTACGGCGAGATTCACATTGGGAGATCTCCCTGATGTGGAGATTGCAATCAGTACATCTCCGGGCCTTCCGTGGGCCTCCACCTGTCTTTCAAATACATGTTCGTATCCATAGTCGTTTGAAGCAGCAGACACAGTTGATGGATCCTGCATCAAAGCGAGGGCGGGCAGGGCCTTCCTGTTTTTACCGAATTTCACGACGAGCTCAGCAACGATATGCTGGGCATCCGCAGCCGATCCCCCGTTTCCACATGCAAAAAGCCTTCCACCTTGTGCAAGGGAGGTGGCAGCCAGACGGGCTGCCCTGTAAATCTTTTCAAGGATCAGGGAGTCTGATAGTATCTTCTCCTTAACTCCAATGGACTCCTGAAGATCCTTTTTTACCTCTTCAATCATGGGAAAAGTTCTCTTTCCCTGTAAACCTCTTCTATCCTTCGGAGAGCGAGGATCATGGCTCCCGTTCTGAGGTCAACATCAAATTCCCTGGCAGTATCGATTACCTCTCTTGTCGCGTTCCTGAGTTTCATTTCGAGTCTTCTATTTACCTCATCCTCTTCCCACCAGAAACCGAGTTTACTCTGAACCCATTCGAAGTACGAAACGAGGACACCTCCTGAGTTTGCAAGTATGTCAGGTACCACATGTATCCCTTTTCTGAAAAGAACTTCGTCCGCCTCCGGGGTTGTCGGACCGTTGGCGCCTTCCACAATGTACCTGGCTTTTATCCTGTCAACATTGTCAAGGGTGATAACGGCTTCAAGTGCCGCAGGTATCAGCATATCAACATCAAGCTCAAAGATTTTGTCCCCTTCCATCTCTTCTGCGCCGGGGAAACCGGATACCACTTTGTTATCTTTTACATACTTTATAAGTGCCTTGACATCGATTCCCTCTTCGTTGTAAAGTCCTCCCGAGACATCTGAGACGGCGACAATTTTTCCGCCAAGTTCAGATATGAAAAGTGCTGCGTGGGATCCAACATTGCCAAAGCCCTGGACTGCAACCCTCATTCCTTTTATCTTTTCACCAAAGTAGCGAACAGTTTCGTCGGCGACTATGCTAACACCTCTGCCAGTTGCCTCCCTTCTTCCCTTTGACCCACCGATTGAGCGTGCCTTCCCGGTCACAACCCCAGGTTCAGAGTATCCTTTAAATGCAGAATATGTATCCATTATCCAGGCCATGGTTTTCTCACCGGTAAAAACATCAGGTGCCGGTATATCTATGGAAGGACCGAGGATGGGCATAATGGTGTATGTGAATCTTCTTGTAAGTCTCTGAAGTTCCCCTTCACTGAGCTTACGGGGGTCACAGATCACACCGCCCTTTCCACCTCCAAAAGGGATGTCAATGACGGCACACTTCCATGTCATCCACGCAGCAAGGGCAACCACTTCATCTTCGGTCACATCGGGATGAAACCTTATTCCTCCTTTAAAGGGTCCTCTGAAATCGTTGTACTGACAGCGGAAACCGGTAAAAACTTTAACTCTTCCGTCGTCCATCTTTATAGGTATGGAAACCCGGACAACTCTCTTGGGATACTTCAATATCTCCAGAAGATCCTCGTCTAAATTCATTATCTTCGCAGCCCTTTCAAGCTGCTTAAGATACATCTCTCTTAGTGAAACTGTACTCATCTCTATCCTCCAGTTTTGGTCCTAATAGTATAGGGTAATTTCCGTTGAAGGACTATCTGTTTTACCTTATCCTAAACACTCAACGGAGGTTTGATATGGATAGAGTGCTCTCAGGAAATAGACCTACCGGCAAACTTCACATCGGTCACCTCTTTGGAGTACTGTACAACTGGAGAAAGCTACAGGACAATTACAGTTGCTATTACATGGTAGCAGACTGGCACGCCCTCACAACCCAGTGGCAGGACACCTCAAAAATCAGGGATAACATAGTTGACATGGTGATCGACTGGTTGGTGGTGGGGATTGATCCCACGAGATCTGTTCTCTTCGTTCAGTCAGAAGTTAAAGAGCACGCAGAACTGCACATGGTCTTTTCAATGCTTGTCACCCTCTCCCGTCTTTTGAGAAACCCGACATTCAAGGAGTATGTTGCAGAACTCAGGATAAAAAAAGAGACACCCAGAAAAAGCGTGCTTAAAACAGCTGTGAGAAATACAGTTGATGTCTTTATCGAAAATGTTGCAAAGAAGTTGAATTCAGGTGAAGGTAAACTCGATCTCGACTTTATGGCGTACCTGAGATCGGAACTTCAGAAGACTTTTCTCGAGAACCTGAAAAAGACCCTTGAGGAAGAGGAGGAGGACCTTCCCTATGGCTCACTCGTAAACTACGGATTTCTCGGATACCCGGTTTTACAGGCGGCAGATATACTGGTTTACAGGGCAAAATATGTGCCTATCGGGGCAGATCAGCTTCCGCACTTAGAGCTTACAAGAGAAATAGCAAGAAGGTTCAACTCCCTGTACGGTGAGGTTTTCCCGATCCCTGAGCCTTTGATAGCGGAATTTCCCAAGGTTCCCGGTCTCGACGGCAGAAAGATGTCGAAATCGTACGGAAATGCCATAGAAATCTCGGAATCTCCGGAGAGCATCCGGCAAAAGGTCAAAAGGATGTACACGGACCCTTTGAAGGTGAGGAAAGGTGACCCGGGGCACCCGGAAGAGTGTCCCGTTTTTATGCTTCACAAACTCTTCAACCGTGAAGAGGTTGATGAGATAAAGGAATCCTGTATCCGGGGACAGCTGGGATGTGTGGAGTGCAAGAGAAATCTCGCTGAAAAGATGGTAAAATACCTTGAACCCTTCAGAGAGAAGAGAAAAGAGTTTGAAAAGGACCGCTCACAGGTTATTGATATCCTCAAGGAGGGAGCCAGAAAAGCGGCACTCGTGACTCGTGAAACCATGGAAATGGTTAGAGACGCAATGAAGATCTGGAAGTGATGTTTACAGGTCTCGTAGAAACCACCGGGAAGATAATCTCTATAAAAACCACAGGTGGAAAACGGCTTGAGATAGAGTCACCTTTTTCCGGGGAGTTAAGAGAGGGTGAATCTATTTCAGTTGACGGTGTCTGTCTCTCAGTTGAATCCTTCAATCAGAGAAGTTTTACCGTGTACCTCTCTCCTGAGACTCTGAAGGTAACGAAGTTCGGGGTAAAACTGAAAGTGGGTCAGAAGGTAAACCTTGAAAGATCCATGAAACCTGAAGACAGGTTTGGAGGGCACATAGTGCTGGGGCATGTTGACACCGTGGCAACCCTGAAAAATGTGCGAAAGGAGAGGGATTCTGTGGTGTGGGAGATCGGAAAGATTGAAAGACGGTGGATGAAATATCTGGTGGAAAAAGGGTCTGTGGCAGTTGACGGTGTATCCCTTACGGTTAACAGGATAACGAGGGACGGTTTCAGTGTACAGCTAATTCCCATAACACTTGATGTAACCACATTCGGTGAGAAGAGACCGGGTGACATTTTAAACATCGAGTTTGACATAATAGGGAAGTATGTTGAAAGTCTTTTAAAGTACAGGTTACCAGCCACCTGAGGCGCCGCCTCCGCCTGAGGCGCCGCCACCGAACCCTCCAAATCCGCCACCTCCCCCACCCCAGCCACCAAAGCCCCCACCCCAGTGGATGGTTGTTACCCTCCTTCTTCTGAAAAACACGGGGAGCAGGAAAATACTTACAAAAATCAGCCAGATAACGATGCTCTGCCAGTCGTTCTGATCCTCTTTAGCAGGCTTTGCCCGATCCATCTCGTCAAGATTTACACTGTATTCAACGGCTATTAATTCCATCGCTCGTCTTATGCCATTTTCAAGGCCGGCGGCAAACTCCCCCTTTTTGAAGTACGGAACGATGTAGTTTCTGATAATCTCCCCTGCCCTTCCATCGGTTATGATCCCTTCAAGCCCATACCCCACCTCAATTCTAACTTTCCTCTCTTTCAGAGACACCAGAAAGAGCAGGCCGTTGTCTTCCTCTCTGGATCCGATACCCCATGCTTCAAAGAGTCTGAAAGCATACTCCTCTATGGAAGAGTAAGGCTGATAGGTCTCTATGGTCACCACTGCTATCTCGATCCCCAACTTCTCTTTCGCAAGTTTGCACAGACTCTCGAGCCTCGCTTCAGCCGACGGAGGCAAAATGTGGGCAAAATCGTTCACATACCCTCTGGGCGCCGGGAATCTCACGAGCAGAAAGAGGAGGATTAATTTCATTTCACCTTCAGTCCATCAACAAGCCCTGTGAGTTTTTCAATCTCTTCGTGAAAATCGAAGAGTAAGTTTCTGATATCGTCGTGGGACACAGGTGCTCCCC
>JALSOY010000026.1 GCA_026986235.1 Caldifarciminota bacterium | reverse complement strand
CGTAAGGGGGAAGGGTAAAAAACTTTTCAGTACCTTCACCGAAGGGCAGGAATTTATCAGGAGGTAGTTTTATGGGCTCAGCCTCGTATATCTCTACCTTTTCCGGGATCTCCACCTTTTCTCTCAGATGGGACAGGGTTTCGTCCATGAGGAGCACGACAGGGCATCTGAACATCTCAGAGAGGTTAACGGCCTTTATGGTCAGGTGGTAAACCTCGTTAACGGACTCTGGAACCAGGGCGATGACGGGGTGGTCACCGTGTGTACCCCATCTGGCCTGCATGAAGTCACCCTGTGAGGTTTTTGTGGGCAGACCTGTGGATGGCCCGCCTCTCATGGCATCAACTATGACCACAGGAACCTCTGCCATCGCGGCGTAGCCGAGGTGCTCCTGCATGAGGGAGAATCCCGGGCCTGATGTGGCTGTCATCGCCTTTTTCCCGGCAAGTCTCGCACCTATACAGGCAGCCAGACTCCCGATTTCGTCCTCCATCTGGATGAAGACACCACCCACCTTAGGCAGTTCCCGTGACATTACCTCAGCAATCTCTGAGGATGGAGTGATTGGATATCCACCGTAAAATCTTATTCCAGCTCTTATTCCTGCAAGCGCGCACGCTTCATTTCCCTGCAAAAGTTCAACGCTCATTTTTTTAATCTCCTTTTCCTAAAAATATTCTTCTCTTGGTTCTATTCCCAGGTTTTCTCCTATGGCAAATATTGCTTCTTCGATCCTGTCTTCCCTGACCACCAGGGATAAACTGTCAATGGAAGTGCTTATCATTTCGATGTTCACCCCGGCCTCTGCAAGGATATTGAAGATCCTTGCCGCGACACCCGGGGTTTTCGCCATTTCCGTTCCGCCGTAAAAGACGATAAGTGCTACTTTCCTGTCAAAATTTATGTCCCTTGCGTCAACGGCCTCCAGAATCTCCTCCTCGATCTCCTTTATGCGATCAAGCTGAGATTCGAGTACCAGGAATGCAATGTCCGTCCTTCCTTTGGCAGATGCACCTGTTACTATCATCTCAACATTTACACCCCGGGATGATAGCTCTTCAAAAATAATCGCTGCTATCCCCGGCTTGTCCCTGACACCCCTCAGGGTTACCTTTGCCACCTTTCTATTGACCAGAACATCCTCAATCGGGAATGGCAACTAAATCACCTCTTTTAATTTATTTGCGTATTCCTCAAGCTCCTCCCGTCTCCTCTTCTCAGTTACAGAGACGAGAAGCCAGTTTTCTGGGTAACCAAATTGATCAAGAGCAATCCCGGCGAGGATGTTATATTTTAACATATCATCCACGACTTTTTTAGCCGGAGCCGGGAGCTCCACCACAAACTCGTTAAAGAAATGTCCTCCAAAAGGAGAGTTTATTCCGGATTTTAAAAGTAGTTCTCTGAGGTAGTGTGCCTTGTAGAAGGACTGTTCGGCAACCTCTTTGATGCCTTCTTTCCCGAGAAGGGACATATAGATGGCGGCCGCTGTTGCACACAGTTGCTGGTTTGAACAGATGTTTGAAGTGGCCCTCTCCCTTCTTATGTGCTGCTCCCTCGTCTGAAGGGTCATTACAAAACCCCTGTTTCCTTCCACATCCTCAGTCATACCGGATATTCTTCCCGGCATACTCCGGATGTATTCAAGTTTTGAAGCAAAAATGCCAAGTAAGGGGCCTCCAAAGGAAACAGGAAGTCCGAGGGGCTGACCTTCACCCACCACGATGTCCGCCCCATAATCTCCCGGAGGAGCCAGCATACCCAGAGAGATCGGATTAACTGAGACGATCAGAACTGCTCCGGCAGATTTCACGATCTCACTGATCCTGAAAGGATCTTCCAGAATACCAAAGAAGTTGGGGTGTTGAAAGATAAAGCCCGCCGTATCTCCATCTATTTTTTCTTTTAAATCCTGGATATTTATGGTACCGTCGTTCCTGTATTTCACAAATTCAACAGGTGTTTTCTGACCGTGGGCATAGCTCAAAAGTACATCCCTGTAAAAGGGATTTATACTGGAGGCAACGAGAATCTTATTCCTGTCCTGTTTTATCCTCAGGGCCATGAGAGCGGCTTCAGCGAGGGCAGATGCGCCGTCGTACATTGAGGCATTTGCCACCTCCATCCCGGTGAGCTCACATATCATACTTTGGTACTCGAACATCGTTTGAAGGGTTCCCTGAGACACTTCTGCCTGATAGGGGGTGTAAGATGTGTAAAACTCACTCCTCATTATGATCTGATCTATGACTGCCGGGATAAAGTGGTCGTATATACCGCCTCCGGCAAATATTTTCAGGTCAGATACATTTTCCTTTGCAAGTTTTCTGATCTCTGTTTCTACTTCGAGCTCGGACAGGGGACCTGGAAGATCAAGCTTTCCCCTGAAAAAGGCTTCTTCGGGGATATCCTTCAAAAGTTCTTTAAAGGAGGAGACGCCGATCTTCCTCAGCATCTCCTCCCTGTCTTTTTCCGTGTTGGGTATGTAGTGACTCATTCCTCCTCACCGATAAATTGTGCGTACTGCTCGGCATCCATCAACTCGTTTAACTGGTCAGGGTTGGTGATCTTCATCTTGTAAATCCAGCCGTCACCGTAAGGGTCCTCGTTTATCAGTACAGGGTTGTCGTTGAGAGCCTCGTTTCTATCAGTAATTTCTCCGTCAACAGGTGCATAGTAGTCCGCCACTGTCTTTACCGCCTCTATCGTCCCTACTTTCTGACCCTTAACAACTGAATATAGGAGCATGGGAGGAAGCTCAATCTTTATGATTTCCCCCAGCTCTTCCTGGGCATAATCCGTTATACCCACTGTTCCCGTATCCCCTTCGACCTTTATCCATTCATGGGTTTTGGTGTACAGCCTATCCTTTGGTATATCACTCATGACAATTACCCTCCTTTTTTGTTAAGCTTATTATATCTCCAACTCTTCACCGATGTCAATTAAAATTCCAGAGGCTGTTTGAGAAATCTTCCTTCTCCAAAGGTGGATTTTGGGAGACGATGATCCCCCTTCTATAGATGGGGGACAAAGGGGGATGTCAACCGCTTCATTTCAATCCCCCTCCCCTTTTAGCAAAAGGATATTTTTTATAAAATTAAGCGGATGATGGGAAAAGTGTCACCCATGGGCGTTACGCCCATGGGTGAGAACGGGTGGAATTCCGGTTATTTTTTCTCAAACATTTCGACATGGATGTACATAAACACGGCAATGACAACGAGAAGGCCAATGATAACCCAGTGATTAATCCCCAAAACCTGTGATAGGGTTATTCTGCCAGACTCACCGGCGAGGTAAATTCCTTTCCAGAGGTTATACCCGAGTCCAAATAAAAGCATCCCGGCGAGCATTCCGACAATAACCACGAGAGCATCAATGCTACCCACTGCGGCTGAAACGATACTGGTTCCCGGACAGTATCCTGAAAGCATGAAGCCGATGCCGAAGAGGAGGCCTCCAACTAACTGAGAAACCCAGAATGTCTTTGAGATGTATATTTTCTGGAAGTTTATTGTCCCGAGATCACCGAGCAGGTAGATTCCTATACTACCCACGACTATACCGGTGAAAAGGACTTTCAGGACAGCAAAGTCGTCGAAGTAGAAGACACCGGTAAGCTTTCTTGTAGAAATGAAACCGGAAACCGTCAGAATCGCACCAAAGAATACTCCTGTTACAATGGCAGAAGTGATGTACAGCCAGTGAGGTAGTGCAAAGATTTTAAATACAGGTCCCATCGAAATCACCTCCATAGTTTTCGTACCAGTAGGGCTACAAGTGGACCGGAGATGAAGAAACCCATCATGAATAGCCAGCTACCTGCGGCAAGCGTTGCACCTCCGGTTAATGCCTGACCGCTCGTACAACCTCTTGCGAATCTCGTAGCCAAGGCCATGATGATGCCACCTATGAACGCCCAGATTAGCCTCTCTCTTGAAGTAGCTCTTGGACCCTTCTGCACCTGTACCTGAGTTTTCCCCATGATCTTACCTGTAAAGAAACCTCCGATAGCAACGCCGATGGCGAGGAAGACGAGGAAGTTGTTGAGCGGAGTATGGCCGCTATGAAAATACTTCTGCCAGTAGGGGTGAGCTTTGATCCACGAAGGTGCCAAGATACCGAGGAAAAATGCCACGAGACGATCAAATGTACCGGAAGCTCCAAGCCCTCTACCGAATAGGAAGAAGGTGAGGACGAGGAGTAAACCGAGGAGGATCCCTCCGATGTATGGATTCAGAAAGTTTTCTTTATCAAACATGGTGGTAGTTGTAAGGGGGCGCGCGCCTTCGGCGCGCGCCCCCCGATCTTTCTCATTCCACAGGCTTCCTGCTTATCGGTAAGCCCGCCTTCTTCCACGCCTTGTATCCGCCCTTCAGATTGTAAAGCTTCTTGTATCCCATTTTCTCAAGCGACTTGTACGCCAGAGCAGCACGACCTCCGGATAGACAGTAAATCAGGATGGGTCTGTTTGGATCCTTGGTTACAAAACCGATTCTGAACTCAAGAAGTCCGCGGGGGATGCTTATTGCCTTCGGTATATGACCGATCAGATACTCACCACTCTCTCTCACATCGACGACCACAAGGTTGGGCATGGTCTGAATCATCCTGTGAGCCTCCTGAGGCGTGACCCAGTTGATCGAGGCCTTTACCTCTCCTACCAGCTCCTTGGGTGATTTCACCTGTGCGTGTAATGCTGGTACCATGAAGATAACAGCTATGATTAATGACATGTACCTCTTCATACTTTTACCTCCTTTTTAGCATCCCTCTTCCTCCTCTTCGGGCTCAGGTGGAGGAGGTTGAGGGATTACCTTCTCTTTCTTCGCTTTTATTTCCTTTTTGATTTCAAATGACTTTTTCACTACAGCACCACTCCAGGATCTGTACCCTCCTTTAAGCTGCCAGGCGTCAAATCCCGCCCCCCTTAAAAGAGCTATTACATAGGGTGAAATGGACTCGTCGGGACAGTAAACTATTATCTTTTTGTCCCCTGGTAACCTGTTTATGTATTCAGGGGAGAACAGTTTTCTGTATGGAATGTTGATGGCCCCCTCGATATGCCCCCTACGATATGCAGCCTCTGATCTCAGGTCGATTATGATAAAACTTTTGGAGCCTGAATTTATCAGGGCTTTGAGTCCCTGTGGAGTGATCTCGTATCTGAAGTTTCCGAGAACCTGCAGGAAGAGAGTGGCATTTCTGTAGAAATCCGAGTATTCGGCGCAAGCAAAACCCAGGAAGACTAAAGTAATAAGGATTTTTTTCATGCCTTTGCCTCCTCGTGGGTTTGAAGCTCCTTCTCTATCTCTTTTTTGTAGGATTCAAGCCACTTCTCCCTCTCTTTCACCATTTCCTGCCACCATTTGAAGTGGTGCTCATAGGCGTAAAGTTCGTTGACATACCCTGTGAACATGGAGAAAAAGGACTGGCGTTCCTCGGGCATGAAAGCGGCCATGTAGATGTGAACGAAAAGGCCCATAACCACCATTCCCACGCCGAGGAAGTGAATGGCAATGGCCCACCTGACGGTACCGGCTCCGCCCAGGTGAAACGCCATTACCAGGCCGGTTATAGCAATCAAAATTGTACCCACTGCCACATCCCACGCATACAGCTTCTGACCGCCGTTGTAAATACCCTGTGGTGGAAGGGTAACCTTTTTGCCAAGGATAAGCTGTCCCCTTTTGATCACCCATTCTATGTCATCCTTCGTCAGTATCAGCATGTTTTTGATGTACCCGAGGAGGTAGTTTCTGTAACCGAAAATACCGTAGATCAGCAGAACGATAATCCAGGTAACTCCAACCATGATGTGGAATTTCAGCATATTCCCCCTTGATCCAAATATTTCGAGCCAGATTTTCTGCCAGAACTCCGGTGTAAACCTGTAGTATTTTGAAATAATGAGAGCGGATCCCGTCACGAGCTCAACGAACCATACGAGGGCGTTGAACCAGTGGAGATAGATAGTCGCAATGTCGTGTTTTTTTAGCTTCTTTTTCTTGAGTTCCTCTCTCTCCTCAAATGTCAGCGGTAAGAATTTTTCAAAGATCTCTTTTCTCATAACTCACCTCACTCGAATTTTTCTTCGCCTTTAAAAAGCTGTACAAAGAAGGCAACTGACGCACCGAGGAAAGAGGCGACGACACCCAGGCTGATAAGGGGTTTAAGCAACTTTTCAAATAGGGATGCTGGAGTCGGAAGTTCTGGCTTTCTGGGTGGGAATTTGTTGATAATGAGGTCAACTTTTTTATCATCGCCTACATAGTAAACATTCGGGCCTATGTTGACTTCAGGGGAGGTGATACCCCGTGCATTTTCTTCGTAAACGAGCTTGAAAACTTCACTTGTTGGATCTTCGAGGTCACCAAAGACCTTTGCCCCTGTGATACAGGTTTCAACGCAGGCGGGCTCAAGTCCCTTTTCCAGTCTCGGGGCGCAGAAGTCGCATTTATCAACCTTTTTAAGTTCAGGGTGGATGTATCTCGCACCGTAGGGACATGCATCGACACAGTAGCCACATCCGATACAGAGGTCATGGTCAACAACGACGATCCCATCCTCCCTTTTGTAAGTGGCTCCCGTGGGGCAGGCGGGGACACATGTGGGGTTGTCACAGTGGTTACACTGTCCCACATAGAAGGCAGCGACGAGTTCGAAAAGTCCACCCCCTCTTTTTAGAGCGGTGGGATGAGTGGGTTTTACCCAGGTTCTGTGCATATCCTCTGGAACTCCCCATTCAGCTTTACAGGCGAGCTCACATGCGTGGCAGCCAACACATCTCTGAACATTGATAACCATTGCATATTTAGCCATTTTTTCTCCTCCTTAACAACCCTCTTCCTCCTCTTCTTCCTGGGGGGCCGGCTGGACGGGCTTCACTTTCTCGATCTTGACTTCCGGCTTGATAAATGCAGCACGGGCTCGTTTTATCCTCTCCTCGTATCCACGGGGGACATATTCAAGTACCTTACCGTCCTTCTCTATCTTGACAAAATTCACCCTCATACCCGAGGCGCCTGTCTCTGGATCAGGGACAATCCTCGAAATGAGGAAATTATCAGAAATTCCTTTCCTGTAAGCTCTTCTCATCATGGGGTTTCTCTGGCCAAAACCGTGAACGACAAACACGCAGTCGTCCCTTATTCCGGGTGTGATGAACACTTTGACAGGACCCTCTCTCACGCCGTCCTGGTTGATGAGATAGACTTCGTCTCCCCGTTTTAATCCCATGATTCTGGCTGCCTCGTCGTTTATCCAGACGGAGTTTTCTGGCATAATCTCGTTAAGCCACTCGTTGTTGATGCTTCGGGTAAAGGAATGTACAGGGGATCTACCGTAAAGGAGTCTGAAGAAACCCTTGGGAGGATCTTCAACTGGTGTGTAAACCGGGACAGGCGAGATGTTTGCCGCTGCGAGTCTCGTGGAGTAGAGCTCAATTTTTCCGGTGGGAGTTTTAAATCTAAATGGCTCTTCTGGAAAAGGATTGCCTGGAAAGGAGACCACACCGGTTTTTGAAAGATCGTCCGTCGTGATCCCCAGGGGACTCAATGTTCTGTTTATAACATCTATGATGGTGCCACAGGGGAAACAGTCCTTGAGTCCCATCTTTTTGAGAAACTCTTTTGCAATCCAGTAGGGTTCTCTGGCCTCAAACAGAGGTTTTACCACGGGCTGTCTGAAGGCCACATAGGGGGTCTTCCAGTTTGAAACCACTATGGGAGCGTCGTACCTTTCAAGGTAGGTCGCTTCAGGTAGAATCAGGTCGGCGTAGAGGGCGGGATCGGTGGGCATGACATCCACCACCACCATGAGGTCGAGTTTGTTAATGGCTTCAACGGTCTTCTGAGGCTCGGGAACAGATTGAATGATGTTCTGTCCGTATACGATCCAGCCCTTTATCGGGTAGGGCTTACCGGTCCTTGTTGCCTCGATGACGCAGTGAGAGGGGACACCTTCTTCGGCAAAGGGATACTTTCCGTCTCCCCGGGCTTTACAGACATTGTTGTTGTGATTTGCTTCAGGTTCACAGGGACACTTTGCGGTTTTGTGTTTTGTTGGCATGAAGTAGCCACCTGGCCTTCCCCACGCACCGAGTAGTGCCACAAGGATAGCGATCGCCCTCGATCTCTGTGTGTCATTTCCATACCAGGTGGTATGTCTTCCCGGATGGATGACCACCGAGGGCTTCCTTACCCCCATTTCCACTGCCGTTTGTCTGATTATAGATGCCGGGATCTCTGTAATTTTCTCCGCCCATTCCGGAGTATAGTCCTTTACCGCTCTTTTGAGCTGGTCAAACCCTGTGGTGTATTTACTGACAAATTCCTGGTCATACAGATTTTTTTCTATTAAAACATTGATCCAGGCAAGGAGGAGGGCAAGGTCAGTGCCGGGCCTGATCTGTAGCCACCAGTCGGCTTTGGATGCCGCTGTGGAAAACCTTGGATCAACCACGACCAGCTTTGCTCCACGGGATAATGCGTCAGCAAACTGTTTTACCTGCCCCGTGTGTATATTTTCACCGAGATGAGATCCTATAAGGACGATCATTGAGGTGTTCTCAAGATCAATCCTCTCAGGTGATCCCGGACTTGTTCCAAAAGTCAGCTTAAATCCCACATCTCTGGGGCCACGGCAGTGGTTAAACGAGGCGACCGCAAAGTTCGGTGATCCCCAGTGGAGCATTGCCATTTTGAAGAATCGAGCAGATGAACCATGAGGGAAGAGAGCAACAGCTTCAGGACCGTATTTCTCCCTGATCTCGTTCATCTTGCCGGTCATAAAATCCAGAGCTTCGTCCCAGGTTACACGACGCCACTTACCTTCTCCCCTCTTACCCACTCTCATAAGGGGATACTTGAGCCTGTCAGGGTCATAGACGAGCTTTACCCCTGCGTTGCCCCGTGCACATATTTTCCCCTGGTTGTTGGGATGAAGGGGATTTCCCTTGATTCTCACAAGCCTTCCGTTTTTCACTTCACCTATGATTCCGCACCTCCAGAAACACATTTCACATGTAGAGGGGATCTCTTCCACTCTTTCCCGGCCATGCCAGGTCTGAGGTCTCCTCCTCGCTTTTGAAACACCGGGTGAAAGGAGGGAGGTCCCTACGGTTAGTGCGGTTCCTTTGAGGAACTTCCTTCGTGTGATTTTCATATAAAACCTCCTATTCAATATTCTTCTGAAGCATCATTACTTTTTCTCTCAATATTTCAACGAGTGCCTCTCGCATGAGCTGGCAGACCTTCAAAAGTTTCCTGTTGTCAATAAAGTAAATGATGCTGTGTCCGGAACGCCTTGAGCCCACAATGCCGTTTTCCCTGAGAATTTTCATGTGCTGTGAGATGTTCTGCACAGGAACTGCGAGAAGAGAGGAAATCTGGGAGACTGACCTTTCACCTTCCGCAAGGATGCGGATAATGGCAATCCTCACGGGATTGGTGAAGGACTTACAGAGCTCAGCCTGAAGTACCGTTAAGTCATCAAGATAGTTATTTTCAGCCATAGGGTTATAATTATATCCCGTTAAGTATTTAATGTCAAATGTTTTATAAAATATAATTTAGCTAAAGTCCTAATTTATAATGATACCAATTCGCAATTTTTCAAAAACTTGCAGGTACTGGTGGGATTCCCCGGTTTTCTGAGAAGGAGTTTCATTGAGTTCCCAATTCTGTTTGACAGTTCAGTTTTTCAGACGGTAAACTTTCCGCCGATGCGTGGGAAAAAGTGGATTTTTGCCTTCATCCTTACTCTTGTTGTATCCGGTTTTTTACTCTTCTACGGTGTGAAAGCCGGTGAAAACAACGAGATCAACATGAACGCATCCCTTATATGTTTCTCCTGTATAGGGCTTGAGTAATGACTTCTAAAATCAGAAGACTTTTTCAATACATCAGTACGGCCGCAATTGACAGTTATGTCAAAGGGGTGCTCATCGGCCAGGCCATCTATCAGGGGATTTTTAAAAGTGTTCCAGCTCCTGCCCTGAACTGTTACTCCTGTCCTCTTTCCAGATTTGCCTGTCCCATAGGGACATTTCAGCACTTTTTAACACTCAGGCAGATACCCTTTTTCATGCTCGGCTTTTTTGGATTTATCGGTGGACTTATTGGAAGGGCTCCCTGTGGCTGGATCTGCCCATTTGGGCTATTTCAAGAACTCCTTTACAAAATTCCCTCGTACAAAATAAGGCTTCCGGAGTGGGTCAAGTACATTAAGTATGTAGTCCTTGCCATACTTACAATACTGTTACCCATAATCTTAATGGAGCCCTGGTTCTGCAAGTTCTGTCCCGCCGGAACCATAGAGGCTGGTATTCCTCTCCTCTCGTGGAATCCTGTTAAATCCATGGGCTCATCCCTCTACGACCTTCTGACCACCCACTTTTATGTCAAATATGGACTCCTGATCTTTTTCCTCGCCCTCTTTATAACAACAAAAAGACCTTTTTGCAGGATGATGTGTCCACTTGGGGCGATCTTTTCACTCTTCAACAGATTCGCCTTTATCAGAATGCATGTGGATCTTGATAAGTGTTCAAGGTGTGACCTCTGTTACAATGTTTGCCCCATGGAAATCAGAATATGGCAAAATCCTGACGATGTTGACTGTATAAGGTGTATGAAGTGCTATGATGTATGCCCTGACCGTGCAATAAAAGTAATAACTCCTCTGAACATGCCGGTTGAGTTAAAACTTCAGAAAGACCTGAAATTATTATCGTAATTCCCGGGTATCTCTCTAAATGGAGGACTTTTAACTTTAGTGTACAATTCCCCCCGTAAATTCCTTTACGATCTTTCTCAGTTCCCTGCTTTCTTTGAGATGGACATAGGCAAAGATTACAAATCCGTCGGTTTTCTTTGAATTTTTGACCATTTCCAGTTCTTTCCTGACGAAATTTTTATTAAAGGTATCAAACCAGACGCCGATACCCATAAGTAATTTTGAATTCCCCTTTCCCGCAGTGCAGTAATCGAGGTATTTTTCAAATGTTCTCACAGATGGGGTATAGGCCATGGGGATCGTGATATCGAGAAGTCCCTCTTCGTTCCAGGTCCTCCAGTCCTGACCAAGGGATATGTAGGCAGAACCCACATTTGCGAAGACCGCCGCAGAGATATCGATTTCAGGGTTGATGTTTTTCACCCTTTCCCTGACTTCACGGACGATCTCCCTTACCGCAGTTACCCGTGTTTCGTTCCAGAGCTTAAACTTGTACTCTGCGTACCTTTCGTAAAGGTTTTTGACCCTCAGGGTGTTCCAGTGGGGAGATTTTATCCTCGAAATGTAGGGAGTGAGAATTGGATCGTAAACATGTTCCATGACGAAATCTTTCCGGATATTTTCATCGTAACCGTATGAATATCCGGGGTATCTTATGAAGTCAAAATGAAGGCCGTCCACATCGTAGTTTGATGCTATCTCCTGGAAAATAGATGCGATAAAGTCTCTAACTTCCTTTTTCCTCGGTTCAAGGAAAAGGCCATCAAATCCTGCTCTCAAAAATTCTTCCCTTGTGTAATACCTTGTGTTCTTCCCGTTATCGTCAACGAGAAACCAGTCAGGGTGTCTGTAATAGACATGATTTGAGTCTTTTGGTGGGGTTCTCAGTGACCAGAAAAGTACAGAGTTAACCCAGGCGTGTACCTGAATTCCGTATTTGTGGGCTTCATCGATTACTTCTTTAAGGGGGTCCCTGTCTCCAATATACTCGGAGACAGGGAGTATTTTTGATCTATAGTAGGCATATCCTCCGACTACGACCTGAACAAACAGGGCGTTGAGTCCCAGTTCTCTTGCATTTTCAACGATTTCCACGGCCGAGTTTGGAGGTCTGAGTTGTCTTGCCGTGATCCATACGCCTCTTGTGTTCATAAGCCCGATGACCGTAAAGGCGATGATTTTTAACATCGGGCAGTATGTTAAACAAGACATCAAAAACCATCAAGTTCCAGAGCTATGAAAATTCGACCCTTATGCTTTATATTCAGAGGGCTTGAAAACATCGGGAGATTGACATAAGAGTGGTGTGCAGGTATCATTATATACCTTTTGAATTCCCTGAACGGAGGAGATATGTATGAAAGTAAGGTCTTCTGTCAAAAAAATGTGCCCTAAGTGCAAGATTGTCAGGAGAAGAGGAAAATTAATGGTCATTTGTGAAAATCCCAAGCACAAGCAGAGGCAGGGTTAGGAGGTATAGTTAATGGCAAGGATTGCTGGTGTTGATTTACCAAGAAATAAAAAGGTCTGGGTAGGGTTGACCTACATTTTTGGTATTGGTCGCTCAACTGCCTGGAAGATTATAAAAGATTCAGGTGTTGATCCTGACAAGAGGGTTAAAGATCTTACGGAGGAAGAGATAGCCAGGTTGAGGGCAGAGGTTGACAAATACAAGGTGGAAGGAGCACTGAGAGCAGAGATCCAGAGGAACATAAAGAGGCTGATAGATATTGGATGTTACAGGGGATTGAGACACAAGATGGGATTGCCTGTGAGAGGTCAGAGGACGAGGTCGAACGCGAGAACCAGGAAGGGTCCTCGTGGGAACATCTTTAAGAAGAGGAAGAGATAAGGAGGACTCCTATGGCAAGAAGGAGAAGTGAGGCTACCAGGAGAAAGAAGAAAAAGGCAAAGGGTGTGGAGCCGGTCGGCATAGCCCACATCCAGAGTACTTTTAACAATACAATTGTGACGATAACAGATTTAAAAGGGAATACAATAGCCTGGGCAAGTGCAGGATCTGTTGGATTTTCAGGAACGAGGAAGGGGACTCCTTTTGCTGCCTCCAAGGCGGCTGAAGCCGCCGCTAAAGAGGCGAAGGACCTGGGCGTTCAGAGGGTAGAAGTATGGGTCAAAGGCCCGGGACCAGGAAGAGAGGCGGCTATCAGAGCTATTCAGGCTGCTGGCTTACAGGTGTTCGCAATCAGGGATGTAACCCCCATACCCCATAACGGTTGCAGACCACCCAAGAGGAGGAGAGTGTAGGAAAATGGCAAGATACACAGGTCCCAAATGCAGATTGTGTAGAAGAGAAGGAGAAAAGCTTTTTCTCAAAGGAGAGAAATGCTTTACATCAAAGTGTCCGTTTGAAAGAAGAAGGTATCCACCGGGAGTACACGGTCCTACGAGGCGCATTAAGCACAGTATTTACAGCCTGCAGTTAAGAGAGAAGCAGAAGGTCAAGAGGATATACGGTGTCCTTGAGAAGCAGTTTAGAAACTACTACGAGAAGGCAAGAAGAATGGGTGGAAATGTGGGAGAAAACCTCCTTTCTCTTCTTGAGAGGAGGCTGGATAATGTCGTCTATCACCTCGGTTTTGCCAAATCCCGTGCTCAGGCGAGACAGCTTGTCACCCACGGTCATGTAATGGTCAACGGACACAAAGTAGATATACCCTCTTACCTCGTCAGGCCAGGTGATGAGATTACGCTTAAAGAAAAGTCCAGAGCTATCCCCTTTGTCAAAGAAGCTCTTGAGGATACCAATCTGGACCAGATTCCCGCATGGCTCAGCCTTGAAAAAGAAAGATTCCTTGGGAAGGTTCTCAGATATCCGGTCAGAAGCGATATAACACATCCGATAACCGAAAGGCTCATTATTGAGCTCTACTCTAAGTAGCGAGGTGATCTCTTATGTTTGATTTACAATTCGTTTTACCCGATGGTGTTTTCGTTGAGGAACTAAGTGATAAGTACGGTAGATTCGTCTATGTACCCCTCGAACGAGGATATGGGATCACAGTGGGGAATGCCTTAAGAAGGGTATTACTTTCCTCAATTCCCGGGTATTCCATTGTTGCACTGAGAATCGACGGTGTGTCCCATGAGTTTTCCACAATTCCTGGAGTACTGGAGGAGGTGCCACAGATCGTTTTGAACCTCAAAGGAGTCAGGCTAAAGATAGACGAAGAGGTGGACACTCAGGCGACCATGTACATCAGAGCAGAGGGAGCAGGGGAGGTAAAAGCGGGCGACATCGATATTCCAGATCATGTTGAAATCGTCAATCCGGATCACCACATCGTCACTTTAACCAGTGACGATGCCAGATTTTACGCCGAACTTATCGCTGTTAAAGGTCGCGGCTATGTTCCTTCCAATGAGATTCCAAAGGAAGGTTTCCCGGCGGGCACAATCTTCGTTGATGGTGTATTCTCCCCTATAGTTAGGGTGAACTATACGGTTGAAAATGTACGGGTAAAGGCAAGAACAGATTATGAAAAACTGATTCTTGAGATCTGGACAGACGGTACAATTAAACCGGACGACGCCCTTGAGAGGGCGGCGAGAACCCTGATAGAGTCCATTCAGCCGGTGTTGAAGAAAATCGGTGTACCTTATGGCAAGGAAGAGTTAAAATTTGAGGAAAAGGAGAAGATACATCAGATTCTCAACAAGAGCATCGATTTCCTTGAGCCTTCAAAAAGGACTGCCAACTGCCTGAAAGAAGCAGGAATTGAGACGATTGCACAGCTTGTTTCAAAGACCGAGGAAGAGATTCTTCAGGTCAAGAATTTTGGTGAGAAATCCCTTGAGGAGATCAAGGAGAAGCTTGAGCAGTTCGGTCTGACTTTTGGAATGGATGTTTCCAGGTACATGAGTGAAGAGGAAAGTAAGGAGGTTGCTCAATGAGACACAGAAAGAGGGTAAAGAAACTGGGAAGAGATAAGGAGCACAGACTGGCACTTTTAAGAAATCAGGCAATCTCACTGCTGAAGCACGGAAGGATCAAAACCACGCTGGTGAAGGCGAAGGCGACCCGCAGCTTTGTGGAAAAGCTGATAACCATAGGGAAGGAAGACAACTTCAATCGCAGAAGACTGGTAAGAAAGTATCTTGTTGACAGAAAGATGACGAATTATCTTTTTGATGAGATAGCACCGCTTTTTAAAGACAGGTCCGGTGGATACACGAGAATTTACAGGCTGGGATTCAGGAAGGGTGACGGCGCTGAAATGGCGATCCTCGAATTGGTTAAGTTCCCCGAAGGGGATTGATAGAAAAGAAACAGCTATTTAAAATAAATACGCCTGCGGAGGGTTAGCCTAACTGGTAAGGCGGCGGATTTGAAATCCGCTGGGCGCTTTGCCCTTGGGGGTTCGAGTCCCTCACCCTCCGCCATTGCTGGAGAGGTGGCCGAGCGGTTGAAGGCGGCGGCTTGCTAAGCCGTTGTAGGGGTTGTCCCCCTACCGTGGGTTCGAATCCCACCCTCTCCGCTTAATCCACATGAAAAACTTATCCACCCTGATAAGACTTATCATCACCCTGATGGTTTTCTACCTCATCTTTAAAAAGGCCCAGCTACAAAAATTTTCCACCCTCCTGAGCCAGATAAAAATACAGCTCTTCATTTTAGCAATCTTTTTCAACTTTTTAGCCGTCGTTTTTCAAACCTGGAGATGGAAGTTTTTCCTCAACGACAATTCCCACTTTCTCATGCTTCTCAAAATCTACCTCGTCAGTTTCTTCCTCGGAAACTTTTTGCCCTCCGGCGGTCTTGATGTTGTGCGTGGATACTATATCTCCAGCGATGAGAAGAGGTTTTCAGAAGGATTTGCCGTCGTCGTGATCGATAGACTCACGGGATTTATCGCAGTTGCCCTGCTTTCCATTCTCGCTATAGGGATAGGTTTTAACCTATCACTCCACATGAAAAGGTTGATCCTCGGGGCTGCGGCAGGATTGATAATCGCGATGATACTCTCATTCAACAACTTCTTTTACAAAACGGTCAGGAGTGCAATGCTTTTTGTTAAGATTTTCAACATAGGCGAAAGATTTGCAAGGTTTTACGATACATACTACGATTTCAGAAATTCCAGGACCCGGGTATTCATCGGTATTTTAATCTCCTTTGGCGTTCAATTCTCATACGCCATAAGTGCATTTTTCGCCATGAGATCCATTGGCCTTGGCTATCCTCTCCAGAGGTTTTTACTTTTCGTTCCCCTGATCAACATGGTTGCCATGGTTCCTGTGACCATAAGTGGTATTGGTTTGAGAGAAGGAGGATTCGTGGCGCTGTTCAGATCCGCCCTTGGCCGGGAAGGGGCAATTTTAACATCACTTCTTTACTATCTCTCCGGTGTTATCGTGAGTCTCGCCGGAGGCATAATATATCTTTCAGGAAAGGTGAAATGAACATGGAAATTGCAATAATTGGTACCCAGGGCTCAGGCAAGACAACGCTGTTTGATGTGATGACGAAAGGGAAAGGAAGCCGTGGCAAAGGCTTCATTGATCATGTGGGTAAGGTTTTTATCCCGGATGACAGAGTTGACAGACTTTCTGAAATTTTTAACCCTGCGAAGACTACCTACGCCAGTTTTGAGCTGTTTGAATTTAATGGATTCGGCAGGTTGTGGAGAGAACAGAACGCTGGTGAGATCATAAACGCCCTCAGTGGATTTGATGCATTTATACATGTAGTCCCTGATTTTGAGCCTTTTTCGGCTGTTGACGAATTTGAGGAAATAAATCTCAGACTGATACTGAGTGACCTATCCCTCGTAAGTACCCAGCTCAAAAGACTGGAGAAGGAGAGAAAGGTGAGAAAAATTTCAGACGAATTGATCGAAGTCCTGAGAAAACTCGAAGATGCCCTGTCAAACGAAATCCCGGTGTGGAAAGTTGAATTGAGTGAGCGTGAGGGTGAGCTTATCAGAGGCTACACCTTTGCCACCAACAGGCCAAGAATCGTCCTGCTGAATCAATCCGAGGAAAAGTTCACATCCGGTGAAGTGGACAGTGAACTTGAGAGGAGACTCAAAGAGAGCCACATGGATTACTTAAGAACCTGTCTCACCCTTGAAAAGGAGATCGTGGACCTTGAGAAGGAGGAAAGGGCCGAGATGTTCAGGGCTTACGGATTTGAGAGACCGACGACAGATCTCCTGATACAGAAAATCTTTGGAATTCTGGGATACATCGTGTTCTTTACGGCGGGTGAAAAGGAGGTTAGGGCCTGGCCAATAAAGAAGGGCTCTACTGCCCGACAAGCTGCGGGGAAAATTCACACCGACATGGAAAGGGGATTTATCAGGGCAGAGGTCATCGGCTTTGACGACTTTATAAAAGCAGGAAATATAAAAAAAGCAAAAGAGATGGGGCTTTTGAGACTTGAGGGTAAGGATTACATCGTTCAGGATGGAGACATCATCGTGATTAGATTTTCGAGATAGGGGAAAGGTTGTAACCCCCCGCATTTTACTTAAAAATTAATCCCTTATGAAAACTGCAATAGTCCACGAATGGCTGACCGACCTTACCGGTTCTGAAAAGGTCGTTGAAAACATTTACCAGCTTTACCCCTCCCCACTCTATGTACTTGTGAAAGACCCTGAGTCCATCAAAGGGACACCCTTTGAAAACATGGAGATCCACACCTCTTTTATTCAAAAACTTCCAGGAGCACGCAGAGGATACAGAAACTACCTTTTCCTCTTTCCCCTCGCAGTAGAACAGTTCGACCTGCGAGAATACGATGTCATACTCTCTTCCAGCCACGCCGTTGCCAAAGGGGTGTTAACCACTCACGAGCAACTTCACATCACTTACTGCCATACACCCATAAGGTACGCATGGGATCTTTATTTCGATTATCTTGAAGCGTCAAATCTCGTCCGTGGCCCCAGAAGCTGGTTTGCGAGATGGGTACTCCATAACATCAGAAAGTTCGATATCATATCCTCTTCCAGACCTGACTACTACATCGCAAACTCAGAGTATGTAAAAAGGCGTATAAAAAAGATTTACGGCAGGGACGCCACAGTCATTTATCCACCGGTTGATGTTGACAGATTTCACATCTCTTCTAAAAAGGAAGACTTTTACCTCGTGGTTTCAAGACTCGTTCCCTACAAAAAGGTTGATCTCGTCGTGGAGGCCTTCAGAAAACTGCCGGACAGAAAACTCGTCGTGATAGGGGAAGGTCCTGAACTCAAGAGAATAAAAAAACTGGCCGGGAAAAATGTTGAATTTCTTGGACACCAGATATTTGAGAACCTTGCTGATTACTATGCAAGGGCAAGGGCGTTGATCCACCCTCAGGTTGAAGACTTCGGCATAGTGCCTGTGGAGGCCATGGCCTCAGGAACGCCAGTAATTGCCTATGCCCGGGGAGGCGCAGCGGAAACCGTGGTCGATGGCAGAACAGGTGTCCTTTTCCACAACCAGACCCCCGGGAGTCTGGTTAGAGCCATTCGAAAATTTGAAACCATGGAATTTGACCCCTATGAGCTGAGGCAACACTCAACCCGTTTCAACACAGAGAGATTCAGAAAAGAGTTCAAAACCTTTGTGGATGATAAAATAGAGAGGTTTTTTAAATGAAAATAGTCCTCCTCGGATTTGGAAATGTGGGTCGTGGATTTGCCCGTATTTTTCACAGGAATCAGGAGTTCCTGAGAAGGTATGGGGATGTGAAAATTGCAGGTATCTACACTCCTTCAAGGGGAGTTCTGTACAACCACACAGGTGTAAGTGTGGAGAAAGCCCTGAACTGTCAGGGTAAATTTTCTGATTGTATGGAATCTGAAAATGTAGGGAGTGTTTCTGAACTTATCCAGAAGGCCGACATACTCGTGGATGTTTCACCTACAAACTTCGAAACAGGTGAACCCTCGTGCTCTTACATTAAAGAGGCCCTGAGTGCCGGAAAACATGTGATCACGGCCAACAAGGGTACCGTGG